>JACDAP010000097.1 GCA_013695395.1 Solirubrobacterales bacterium | reverse complement strand
GTTCCCGGCTGCCGCCCCGGCCGCCGCGCCGCCCGAGTCCCGTGACGCGCCCCCGGTCAGCCCGACCGTCAGCCTGCCGGCCGAGGCGGCGGCCGAGGAGATCGGCGACGGGGACGAGGCACTCGTCGCCCGGGTCACCGCGCAGCTGTTCGATGGTGCCCCCGCGCTCGGCGTGGAGGTCGCCGCCTCCGGCGGGGTGGTCACGCTCCGTGGCGAGGTGGCCGACGAGGAGGCCGAGGGCCGCTTCGTGCGCGACGCGGAGCAGGTGGAGGGCGTCAAGGCCGTCCAGTCCGAGCTCGTCACGAGCGAGCCGGGCGCGGCCTCCTGAGCGTCCTGGCGGCGGGGCCGGGCTTCGGCTGGGCCGAGCCGGCCGCGCTCGGCTTCGGCGCGCTCGGCGTCGTGGTGGCCGCGGGGATCGCCGCGCGGGCCAACGAGGACGGTCGTTGGTGGTCGAGCGCGATGGTCTACACGGCGCTTGGCCTGATGGCCGCGGCGGCGATCAGCCTGCTCGACATCCGCTGGCTCGGTGCCGAGCGCGACATCGCGGTGCTCGAGCACGTCGCGGAGGCCGCGGTCGTGGTCACGCTCTACGCCACGGGGCTGCAGATAGACCGCGAGCTCAGGCTGGTCTCGTGGCGGACCGTCGTGCTGCTGCTCGGCGTCGTGATGCCGCTGACGATCGGCGTGATCACGCTGCTCGGCATGGGCCTGCTCGGCCTGTCGCTCGGCGCGGCCGTCGTCCTGGGCGCCGCGCTGGCGCCGACCGACCCCGTCCTGGCGGGCGACGTGGGCGTGGGTCCGCCGGGCTCGGCGGAGCCCGAGGCGCGGTTCTCACTCACCGCCGAGGCCTCCTTCAACGACGGCCTCGCCTTCCCGTTCCTCCTGGCCGGCCTGGCGATCGCCGCCGACGGCGGGAGCGGCTGGATCGGCTCCTGGCTGCTCGTCGACGTCGTCTACAAGATCGTCGTCGGCGTAGCGGTGGGGGCGGTGATGGGGCACTACGCCGCCCGGCTCGCGCTGCCGCTCCGCAGCCGCGCCCGGCTCGGCGCCGACCTCGACGGCTGGCTCGCGGTCGCGGTGGCGCTGGCCGTCTACGGCGCCGCGCAGACGGTCAGCTCCTACGGCTTCCTGGCTGCGATCTGCGCCGGCTTGGCCTTCCGCCGCTACGAGCGTGATCACGAGCACCACCTGGAGATGCACGCGGGCGCCAAGCGGATCGTGCAGCTGCTCGAGCTCGGCACGATCGTCCTCGTGATGAGCATGCTCACGCTCACCGGCCTGCAGGTGCCCGGCTGGTCGGGGTGGCTGCTCGCACTGCTCCTCGTCTTCGTGGTCCGTCCGTTCGCCGCGCTGCCCGTCCTGCGGACGCGCTGCCTGAGCACCCGGGAGGAGCGCGGGTTCGTCGCGTTCTTCGGGGTCCGCGGCCTCGGCTCCATCTACTACGTGGGTGCTGCTCTCGGGACGGGGATCCTCGCCCCGGACGAGGCACGGACCGTGCTGTGGACCGCGCTGGCGGCGGTGCTCGTCTCGATCCTCGTCCACGGCGTGAGCGCCAACGCGGGGATCCGGGCGCTCGAGCATCAGGAATCGCTCGAGCCGCCCCGGGCGCCGGAGCCCGCGCCGGTCTGAGCCTCTGCTCCCGGGCCCAGTCCCGGCCGACCGGGTCGCTCTCCGATGACGGCCGTGCGGCCCAGGGTCACCTCGGTGATGACCACGCCTTCTTCCTACCATCCGGTGCTCATGGACCTGGAACTGCGGGACGTCGTCTGCGTCGTGACGGGCGCGAGCAAGGGGATCGGACGTGCGACGGCGGTGCGGCTCGCCGAGGAGGGCGCGCGCGTGCTGCTGGTCGGACGTGGCGCCGAGCGCCTCGAGGAGGCCGCGCGCGAGACGGGAGGCGTGCCGTTCACCGCCGACGTCACCGACCCGGACGCCGCGGCGGCGATCGTCTCCCGGGCCGAGGAGCTCGGGTCCATCGGCGTCCTCGTCAACAACGCGGGAACCTCGTTCTCCTGCGCGCCCGACGCGCTGACCGACGAGGACTGGCGGGACCAGTACGCGCTCAACGTCCTCGGCCCGATGCGGCTCATGCGCGAGGCGGCGCCCCGGATGGCGGCGCGCGGCGGTGGGAGCATCGTGAACGTCTGCTCGAGTGCGGGCAAGCGCCCGTCCTTGACCAACGTCGCCTACTCGGTGACCAAGGCGGCGCAGCTCTCACTCAGCCGTGCCTGGGCCGACCTGCACGCCGCCGACGGGGTGCGCGTCAACGCGGTCGCCCCCGGTGCGGTCGGCTCGGAGCTGTGGCTGGCCGAGGGCGGCCTCGCCGATCAGACCGCCGCGGCCAAGGGGCTCTCCCGCGAGGAGGCGCTCGCCGACCAGGCGGAGAAGATCCCGCTCGGCCGGTTCGGGACGCCGGAGGAGATCGCCGACGTGATCGCGTTCCTCTGCTCGCCGCGGGCCGGGAACGTCACCGGCGCCGCCTGGTCGGTCGACGGCGGCGCGGTGCCGATCATCCTCTGATCAGGCTCCCATCGCGCCCGTGAAGAACGCGATCGCCTCGTCGTAGTCCGGGACGATGATCGCCACCTGCTCCAGGAACGTCATGCGACCCGATGGTGACGGGCGCGAAGGACGGAGCCGCGCGGGGGGTGTGGGGTATAGAGGGCCCCCAACGACCCCGTGTGACCCACACCCCCTCGGCTCGAGGCGGGGCGGGGGCGACCACAGGGCCGCGTCGGTTCAGAGCACGGAGGCCAGCCGCGTGACGCCCTCCGCGATCCGCTCGGGCGGCTCGCCCGCGTAGCTCAACCTCAGGAACGGGCCGGGCGGCTCGCCGACGAACCAGCGGCGGCCAGGCGAGACCACCACCCCGGCGTCAGCGGCTCGCCGGGCGAGCGCCACGTCGTCCGTCCCGGCCGGCAGCCGCGCCCAGACGTGCAGCCCGCCGCGCGGGACGCAGACACCGCGGGGGCCTCCCGGGCC
>JACDAP010000084.1 GCA_013695395.1 Solirubrobacterales bacterium | reverse complement strand
CCTCCGCCGCGGGGTGGAGCAGTCTGGTAGCTCGTCGGGCTCATAACCCGAAGGTCGCAGGTTCGAATCCTGCCCCCGCTATACGGAAGCCCGCCTCTCGCCAGGCGGGTTTTCGTGCTTCTGGGGCCTTCGGGAATCAGACGATCCGTCATGTGTCCGTCACGTCGCTCATGCGCCGCCCCTCACCGGCCATCGCGCTCGTCCATGGGTTGGATAGGCAAGGATGGCGCAATGTACGTATCGCTGTCCCGCTTGGAGATCCCCGCCGCACGGGCCCCCGAGCT
Source organism: Solirubrobacterales bacterium (assembly GCA_013695395.1). Lineage (GTDB taxonomy): Bacteria > Actinomycetota > Thermoleophilia > Solirubrobacterales > Solirubrobacteraceae > Paraconexibacter. Next base: position 3,671 of record JACDAP010000084.1, on the reverse strand, counting down.
TGTCACCGCCTTCCAGAGCCGCGCCCGGCTCGTCGACCGCGCTGAGGGCTTCATCGACCTCCAGGTCTGGCAGTCAGATCGCGAGGAGGGCGAGATCCTGATGGTCAGCCGCTGGCGCGACAAGGCGTGCTTTACGACCTACATGCGCAGCGCCGAGCACCAGGTCTCCCATGACCGCATCGATGAGGACCTGCGCGGTGACATCAAACTCCGAGCCCTTGAGCACATGCACACCTACGAGGTGGTCGCCGAATGACCAGGAGCCCGGCAGGTGGCCAACCGCCACCACGCACCGCGCGTGTCGAGAACACGCAACTGGACCTCGAGGCCGTGGCGGCGGAGATCTGCGACCGCTACCACGCGGAGTTCACCGACGAGAACGCCCGGTACGGTGACGCTGGCCGAGAATGGTGTCGCCACGACAACCAGTGGCTGCTCCACTGGGCCGTCAACGACATCCTGGGACTCGACGACATCGGCCGCCAGGCGCTCTGGCTCGCCGGCGTACTGCGCAGCCGAGACTTTCCGATCGATCGGCTCGTGCGAAACCTTCAGATCGCTGCCGAGGTAGCGACCGCTCGGGTTCCAGCGCCCGTCGGCACCCAACTCGCCACACGGCTGACCTCCGCGGCAGTCGCCGTCGCCGCTGGCCCTGATGGCTCAGCTGGCGAGTAGCGCCTCGAGATGGCGCATGCCGTCGACACGCTCCACGCCAAAGTCACCGGGCCTCGCCGGGGGTAAGCCGCTCCCGCCGAGCAAGATGCGCGCATGGGGCGCCGAGGACCGGATCGTGGCGATCGTCGGCTCGAGTTCTGCGGCCCAAGCCGACAGCGTCAACGACACTCCGACCACCGCCGGTTGTTCACGAGCGAGCATCGCGCCCAACGCGTCCAACGGCACGCCGCCGCGGAGATTGATCACGCCGAACCCGAGCCTCCGCAGGACGGACTCAGTGACGAGCAACCCCGTCGCGTGACGCTCTGAGGGCGTCGTCGCCAGGACCGCCATTCGGAACCGCGGTGTCGCCTGGTCCTCCTTGAGCAGGGGTGAGAGCTGGGCCAGCAGCCAATGAGCGGTCGCGGTCGCCAGATGCTCGTCGGCGACACTGAGCATGTCGCTCTCCCACAGCGTCCCGACCTCCTTCATCGCTGGCGCGACGAGCTCGTCAAGGATCTCGACCGCTGACAACTCCGCCGACGCCTGTCGCACGATCTCCAGCGCATGGTCGAGATCACCGGCGACGAAGGCCAGTCGCATCGCGACCATCCATTTCCTTGTCTGCACGGCGACACTCATCATCCTCAACCATCATGGCACGGCTGGAATGTCCCTCGTGCGCAAGCTGGTCTGACCGCGCGACCGCCGTGACGGACGGCGAGCTTCCAACGCTGAGCGTCGATTACGCAGCACGAATCCTCACGCAGATCAGGCCGGTCGTCGGTGGTTGTTCGGCGCACGGCGAAGTCGCGACGTTCGATGACCACGGGCCGAACCCAGGCGTGACGGTGTTCAGTGACCACGCGGGCCACACCCGGGTGACGGCGGCCGTTCGGTGGGCGGACGTTGCGTGCTCGCGTGCGGCATGCGAGGATCTGCGACGTGTTCGGGCCCCGCGGTCTCCTTCCGGTCAAAGCGTGCCGGGGTGGCGCAGATGCTCCGCGAGTGCTCGGGGCCGCCGGGACCGGCAAGGCAATCGTGTGAGGTCGGCCCTCGACGGCGAGATCGCCCGGCGGGTCCGCGACCCCGGGCGGCTTGCGGCCGTGGAGGCCAGCGGGCTGCTGGACACCGCCGCCGAGGAGCCGTTCGATCGTCTCGCGGAACTGGCCGCCGTCACGCTCGACGCCCCGCTGGCCTTCGTCACCGTGGTCGACGAGCGGCGCTCGTTCTGGAAGTCGTGCATCGGCGTCGACGCACGCGAGCCGGTCGACCGCCAGAACGCCGTCGAGGAGTCCTTCTGCCAGTACGTCATCGGACTGGACGCCGAGCTGATCGTCGGCGACGCGGCCTCGGACCCCCGCACGGCGGGCAACCCGGCGATCGAGGGCATGGGCGTCCGCGCCTGGGCGGGCTTCCCGCTGCGCGCACCCAGCGGCGAGGCGCTCGGCTCGTTCTGCGTCGTCGACACCCGCGTGCGGCGCTGGCGCGACCGGGACGTCCAGGTGCTCCGGACGCTCGCCGCGGCCGCGGCTGGCGAGGTCGCGCTGCGAGCCCGCGCCGCGGAGGTCGGCACCTTGGCCCGCACGCTGCAGCAAGCGCTCCTGCCGCCGGTGACCCCTGAGGTTCCCGGCATGGACGTCGGTGCGGTCTACCGCGCCGCGGGCGAGGGGACCGACGTCATGGGGGACTTCTACGACCTCTTCGAGAGCGCCGACGGCCGCTGGAACGCCGCCCTCGGCGACGTGTGCGGGAAGGGCATCGCCGCCGCTCGTCTGACCAGCCTGGCCCGCTACACCCTGCGGGCCGGGGCCATCCGCGAGCAGGCCCCCTCAGCGGTCCTGCGCCTGCTCAACGAAGCCCTGCTATTGGCCGACGGCGGCCCTTCGCGCTTCGTCACCGCAGTGCTCGCGACGTTCGACCCCGCCGACGACGGTCTGCACCTCACCCTTTCCTCGGCCGGTCACGTCCCCGCGGTGCTGCGCACGGCGAACGGCGTTCGTCTTCTCCAGGCTCCCGGGACGCTGCTCGGCATCCAGGCGGACATCCACCTGAGCGAAGTCGAACTCAGACTCGACCCCGACGACACCCTGATCCTCTGCACTGACGGCGTCATTGAGGCCCGCAACCGGGTCGGCGAGCAGTTCGGCCTCCAGCGGCTGCTCGACGTCACCGCAGCTGCCGACTGCGAAGGTCAGGCGATCGCCGACGCGCTCAGTGCGGCCGTCGTGCGACACGCCGGCCCGGTCGCCCAAGACGACGTCGCCATCCTCGTGCTTCGCGCGCTCCCTCCAGGCCGCTGAGCCCGCGCCAAGCCGGCGCGGCGACGCGCAGGCGGGCCTTCGGGCCGACGCTTGCCGAGGACCTCCCGGACAGCAGCTACGCCACGGGCTGAGCCAGGGCAGCGCCGATCCGCCGGCCGAGGTCGTCGGCGAACTGCGCGTCGCCGGCGTCAAAGCGGCGGCCGCTCGTATCGTCGTGGATGAGCGTCAGCCAGCCGAGAGTGCGGCCGGGCGGGCGCAGCGCGACGACGAGCAGCGACCGCAGGCCGAGCGCACGCAGCGCGGCGTGCTCGAGCTCGTTGCCCGCCAGGAGCCCAAGGGCTGCGTCCGTGACGAACTCGAGCGTCGGGAGGCCCGTGGGCACGGCGTCCAGCCCGGGGCGAACGCCGGCTAGGGCGACCCGCCGGGGCGGCGCTTCGCGCTGGTCGGAGAAGACGTCCACGAGACACCCGTCCGCGATCCCCGGCACGAGCAGCGCAGCGACGTCCTTCAGCACTGCGACACCCCCAGGCGCCTGATCCAGGAGGCGACCTGCCGCGGCCATAGCGCGCGACCGGTGCTCCGCAAGAACTGCCTGCGTCACGTCGTGCACGACGTCGACGACGACCGGTCCGTCCGGCTCCGCCACGGTGCGAGTTGTCGTGCGAAGCCACCGCACGGTGCCGGTGCGCCGCTCGACGTTCCGGGTGAGCAGAGGCTCGCCGTCGGTGCCCCGAGGCGGCCCGTGCCCGGGCC
>JACDAP010000081.1 GCA_013695395.1 Solirubrobacterales bacterium | reverse complement strand
CTCCCGGCGACGGCGGCCCGGTGCGCGCCGACGCGTGCCTGTCGACTACGCGGCCTGCTCGCCCGGGCTCGTCCGCGGGCGAGCGACCGCCACGGCCGTCTTCTCTGCCTGGCGCGCGTTGTACGCCCGCTCCCGTCGCGCCGCGAGCCCCGCGCCGATCACCATCGTGGTCGCCATCGAGTAGAGCCCGATCAGCACCGCGGCGAGGACGAGGAAGAGCCGGACGGCCGCGAAGCTCCCCGCGTTGGCGACGTAGACGCCGACGAGGTTCGGGATCGCCTGGATCGCGAGCCCCGCGGGCAGCGCTCCGAGCAGCGCCGAGCTCCAGTGCAGGTGCTGCAGCGGGGCCGTCCGGTAGATCACCGCCAGCAGCACGATCGCGCCCACGGTGTTGAGCAGCAGGATCATCTCGCCCGGGAGGGCGCTGCCGACCCCGAGCACGTCGGTCAGCCCGGTGACGACCGTCGCGCTGCCCGCGGCGCCGATGACGAGTGCGCCGACGAGGGCGCCGAGGGCCATGTTTCGCAGCCGGCCGAAGACGATGTTGTGGCGCGCCCCGCCGAGCACGCGGGAGACCACCCGCTCGACCACCCCGATCGCGCCGGAGGTCGTCCAGAGCATCGCCACGACCGCGATCAGGAGCAGGTACGGCGAGCTCGTCCGGGCGCCCGTGATCAGCTCCCGGACGTCACCGTGGACCTCCTCGGGCAGGTACCGGTTGACCTGATCGGCGACCTCGACGGCCGAGACGAAGTCCTTCAGCAGGAAGGCCTCCACCGCGGCCAGGCCGAGCGCGAACGGCGCCACGGAGAGGACGAGGTAGTAGGTGAGGGCGGGCACGTCGTCGGCGAGCCCGTCGCCCCACCAGAAGGAGTAGACCCAGCGGGCCGCGCGACGCATGCGCCACACAGCTTGGCGCACCACGCGGTCAACCGCGCGCGACCCTGTTCGTTGCTGCGCGCGCGAGCAGGGTGACGAGGATGCGGGTGCCGCGTGTCGGACCGGCGGAGAGCCCCATCCGGTGAGGTCGTTGCCCTGCCGCACGAAGGCGCGCCGGAGCCCTTCGAAATAAGGGTCCGGGAGCGAAGACCCGGACGAGGTGAAGCAGTGGAGCTGAGGGGGCTCGAACCCCTGACCTCCGCCATGCGAAGGCGGCGCTCTCCCAGCTGAGCTACAGCCCCGGGGAGGTGGCGCAGTGTAGAGCTTCCCCTGCCCATTAGGCTTTGACCCGAATCGACAGATGAGCTTTCGCGCGCGCCTCTCACTGTTCTTCGTCCTGATCGTCGTGGTCCCGATGGTCTCGCTGACCTTCGTGCTGTTCGGGTTGATCGCCGACAGCGAGAACGGGAAGGCTGACGCGGGGCTCGCCGCCCGCCAGCAGGCGGCGATCGGCGTGGTCGGCGAGGCACGGGCGCGGGCCGAGCGCGGTGCGCTCGCCGTCTCGCAGGACGTCCGCTTCGCCACCGCGCTCCAGCGGGGCCGGCTGAAGGTCGCCGACCGGCGCGCCGAGCAGCTGCTGCGCACGCTCTCGCTCAAGCGGATCGTGGTCGCGCCGGCGAGCGGGCTGCCCGTCGTCGACGCGGGTGGGCAGACCGCGATCCTCCCGGCCCGACGCGAGCTCCTGGATGCGAAGGGTCGCTCGTTCGGGGTGCTCCAGGTGAGCGCCGAGGGGCCGGTCTCGTTCACGCGGCTGGTCAAGCGGGTCACCGGCCTCGACGTGGTCGTCCGACGGGACGGGGAGGTCCTGTCGGCCACCGACGAGGCCGTCGCCAGCGCCAGTCCGCCGAGGAAGCCCACCGATGTCGTGCTCGACGGCCGTGAGTACCGCGCGGCGAGCTTCGCGGCGCCCGCGTTCACCGGCCGCTCGGTCACCGTGAGCCTGTTCGGACAGCGGGCCTCCTCCGGCGAGGTGGACCGTTCGCGCCGGATCGCCGCCGCGATCCTACTCGGCTTCCTCGTGCTCGCCTTCGCGTTCGCCGTCCTGGTCTCGCGCTCGCTCCAGCGGCAGATCGCGGAGTTCCTGGAGGCGGCACGCCGGGTCCGACGCGGCGACTTCTCCTCCCGCGTGCCCACGGTCGGGCAGGACGAGTTCGCCGAGCTCGGCGAGGAGTTCAACCGGATGTCGGTCGAGCTCGAGCAGCGCGTGGCCGACCTGCGCTCCGAGCGCGAGCGCCTGGCTGGTGCGCTGCGCCGCATCGGTGACACCTTCGCGTCGAACCTCGATTCGGGCGCCGTCCTGGAGATCGTCGTGGCCACCGCGCTCGACGGCACGGGAGCGGTCGGCTCGCGGGCCGGAATGCGCACCACCCCGAACGGGCCGCTCGAGAAGGTCGCCGAGGCGGGAAGCACCGCCGGGCTGGAGACCGCGCTGTGGACGGCGGAGACCGCGGCGCTCGCCGGGGAGTCGGCCGAGGCCTCCCACGGGTCCGCGAGCGCGCTCGCGCACCCGCTCCGCACCCTCGAGGGGGAGTCCGCGGTCACGGGCGTGGTCTCCGTCGTGCGGCCGGACCGGCCGTTCACCGACGGGGAACGGGAGCTGTTCGAGTACCTGGCCCGTCAGGCCGCGGTCTCGATCGAGAACGTCGGGCTCCATGAGATCGTCGAGCGCCAGGCGGTGACCGACGATCTCACCGGCCTCGCCAACCGGCGCCAGTTCCAGGACGCGCTCGCACGCGAGGTCGAGCGCGCCCGCCG
>JACDAP010000119.1 GCA_013695395.1 Solirubrobacterales bacterium | reverse complement strand
AAGACGATCTCCACGATCACGGCGTCGAGCGCGAACGCGGTGCTCTCGAGCTCGTCCTCGTCGGAGAGGCGCGCGGCCAGCTGCGTCCGGATGACCGAGGAGACGGGCGGCAGCGCGCCACCGGCGGCGGCGGCGACGAGGACCAGCAGCGGCACCGTGGCGCCGGCGCTCCCGAGGACCACGATGGCGACCGTGCCGGCGGCGTTGAGCGCGGCCATCGGGAGCAGTACCGCCCGTACGCCGATCCGGTCGACGAGGCGCCCGGCGAACGGTCCGGCGACGGCGGTCCCGACGGCGTAGGCGGCCGCGACCGCGCCGGCGCTGGCGTAGGAGCCGGTCTCCTCGCGCACGAACAGCACGAGCGCGAGCCCCATGATGCCGAGTGGGAGCCGGGCCGCGAGGCCCGTGGACATGATCGTCGCGATTCCTGGCGTCGAGAGCAGCCGGCGGTACCGGCCGACCGGGCGGTTCACCCGCCGGCCGCGGACCCGTGCAGGGCCAACGCGTCGGCCTCGTGCTCGAGCGCCGAGACGACCAGGGTGATGAGCTCATCGAGCTCCATGCCGAGCAGCTCGGGGCCGCGCGCGACGTCCTCACGGGAGACCGCCGCAGCGAAGGCGAGCGTCTTCAGCTTCTTCTTGACGCTCTTGGGCGTCATGCCGTGGATCCCCTGAGGGCGCACGTAGGCGACCGCGAGGACGAAGCCGGAGAGCTCATCCACGGCCAGCAGGGCACGGGCCATGTCGCTCTCCGGCTCCACACCCAGGTAGGGCGCGTGCGCCGTGATCGCGTGGACGATCGCCGGGTCCACGTCGCGCCGCTCGAGCTCGGCGATCGCGTGGCGGGGGTGTCCGGTCTCGAGTTCCGGGTAGCGCTCGAAATCCATGTCGTGGAGAAGACCGGCCAGCCCCCAGGAGTCGACGTTGCCGGCGCGCGCGGCGGCAACCGCGCGCATCGAGGCCTCGACCGCGAGGCAGTGCCGGAGGAGGCTGTCCGACGAAACCCATTCGGTGAGCAGGGACCAGGCTTCGGCACGCGAAAGAGGCGTCGACATGCCGTCGACCCTAGCCCAGACCGTCGACCTCGAGATCGCCCGTCAGGCCGCCGGAGGGCCGAGCCTGCGAGGCTCTGCGGCCATGGAGAAGTTCGTCATCGACGGTGGGGTCGCCCTCTCCGGCACGGTCACCCCCGCCGGCAACAAGAACGGCGCCCTGCCGATCCTCGCGGCGTGCGTGCTGACCGAGGCGGAGGTCGTCGTCCGGAACGTCCCGCAGATTCGCGACGTCGCCGCGATGCTCGAGCTGCTCGAGCGCCTCGGCGTGCGCGTCGAGCGCCGCTCTGAGCACTCCGTGGCGCTGTGCGCCGCCGACGTGAGCGCCGACGCGGTCGTCGAGAAGGACATCGCCGACCGGATCCGAGCCTCCTTCCTGCTGGCCGGGCCGCTCCTGGCCCGCTTCGGCCGTGCGGTCATGCCGCCGCCCGGAGGCGATGTCATCGGCCGGCGTCGGCTCGATCCGCACCTCGACGCCTTCCGGGCGCTCGGCGGGCAGGAGCGCTTCGACGAGAACGACATCATTCTCGAGGCCGAGGGGGGCCGCCTGCGGGCCGGCGAGGTCTTCATGGACGAGCCGTCCGTCATGGCGACTGAGAACGCGCTGATGGCCGCCGCGCTCACCCCCGGCACGAGCGTCATCGGCAACGCCGCGTGCGAGCCGCACGTGCAGGATCTGGCCCGGATGCTCGTCGCGATGGGCGCGGAGATCGAGGGCATCGGCTCCAACCGGCTGATCGTCCACGGGAAGGCCGAGCTCGGCGGGTGCGATCACCGCATCGCCCCCGACCACATCGAGATCGGCTCGTTCATGGCCATGGCCGGGATGACCGGGGGCGAGATCCGCATCAAGGACACCGAGCCCGGCGACCTGCGGATGATCCGTCTCGTGTTCGAGAAGCTCGGGCTCGCCTCGATGTTCGACGGGAACGATCTCCTGGTGCCGGGAGGACAGAAGCTGATGGTCGCCCGGGACCTCGGCGACCACGTCTACAAGGTGCAGGACGGGCCGTGGCCGCAGTTCCCCGCCGACCTCACCTCGATCGCGGTGGCGCTGGCCACCCAGTCCGAGGGGCAGGTGCTCGTGCACGAGTGGATGTTCGAGTCGCGCCTGTTCTTCTGCGACAAGCTCGTGTCGATGGGCGCCAAGATCCACATCTCCGACCCGCACCGCGCACTCGTCATGGGGCCGGCGCCGATGCGCGGGGCACGCGTCGAGTCGCCGGACATCCGTGCCGGAATGGCCGTCCTGCTCGCGGCGCTCTGCGCCCGGGGCCGGACCGAGATCTACAACATCCGCCAGATCGATCGCGGCTACGAGCGGATCGACGAGCGGCTGCGTGCGCTCGGCGCCCGGATCGAGCGGGTCCCGGTCGACTGACCGCCGCCCCGGCTCACTCCCCGGGGGAACCCATAGCCTGTCCGCCGTGACTGCGATGCACCCAATCCCGAGCGGGACGCGCGACGTCCTGCCCGACGAGATGCGTGAGCTCCGTGCGCTCTCGAACAAGCTCCGGCAGGTCTTCGAGGACCACGGTTACGGCGAGGTCTACACGCCGACGATCGAGTACGACACGCCGGCGATCCGCCTGGGCGGGGACGCGGGCGTGTACCGCCTCTTCGACGACCACGGCGCTGTGCTCCAGCTGCGCTCGGACATCACGGTGCCGCTCGCCCGAGTGGCGACGACCCGGTACGCGAACGTGGAGCCGCCGCTGCGCTTCTCCGCCTTCGCCCACGTCTACCGGGGCGTGCGGCCCCACCGCGGGCAGATGCGCGAGCACCTGCAGGCCGGGTGCGAGCTGATCGGCTCCCCGTCGCCCGAAGGGACCGTCGAGGCGCTCACGGTGCTCTGCCGCGCACTCGACGCGACCGGCCTGCGCGACTACCGGATCGGGCTGGGCGACGCGTCGATGTACCCCGCGCTCATGGCGTCGATGGGTGTTCCGGTGGGGCGTCGGCAGACGCTGCTCGACCACCTGATGGATCGCAACCTCGTCGGGCTCGAACGTGACGCGGAGGGGCTCGACCCGCTGCTCGTCGAGGTCCCGCAGCGGCGCGGCGGGCCCGACGTGCTCGACGGCCTGCCGGGCGGTGAGGGGCTGCGCCGGGTGCACGAGGATCTCGCCCCGGACATCGCCGAGCGTGTGATCTTCGACCTCGGGCTCGTCCGCGACCTCTCGTACTACACCGGCTCGGTCTTCGAGGTCTACGACCCCTCGATCGGCGCACCGATCGGCGGAGGCGGACGGTACGACGACCTGATGGGCCAGCTCGGCCGGCCGATGCCCGCCGTCGGCTTCCAGATCGGCGTCTCCCAGCTGCACGAGGCGCTCGCGACCGGGGAGCGCACGGCATGAGCGCAGGGCACGGGCTCGTCATCGCCGTCCCCCGCGGGGCGCTCATGCCCGACACGCTCGATCTCCTCGACACGCTCGGCATCGACACCGCCGAGGTCCGGGCCAACGACCGCAAGCTGTTGTTCGAGGACGTCGGGATCGTGACGATGCGGCCCTCCGACGTGCCGACCTACGTCGAATCCGGGGCCGCCGACATCGGCATCACCGGCAAGGACGTGCTCACCGAGGCCTCCGACCGCGAGGTCTACGAGCTGCTCGACCTCGGCTACGGGCGCTGCGCCATGGTGCTGGCCACGCGTGCGGGCGAGGATCCGATCTCCGA
>JACDAP010000060.1 GCA_013695395.1 Solirubrobacterales bacterium | reverse complement strand
ACGTGGCTCGCCCCCGGGCCGAGGAGCGGCACCCGCCCGGCGGGGACTGGCAGCCCGAGGATCGCCCGGACGTGGAGGGCGAACTCGCTCAGCGCCTGTGTGGACATCGTGACCATGCCGGTGTCGTGTGGGCGCGGGGAGACCTCGCTGAAGATGACCTCGCCGCCCGCGACGAAGAGCTCGACGCCGAAGAGGCCGAAGCCGCCGAGCGCCTCGGTCACCGCCTGAGCGATCTCCTCCGCCCGGCGCTCGACCACCGCATCCATCGGCTGCGGCTGCCAGCTCTCGCGGTAGTCGCCGTCGAACTGGACATGGCCGATGGGGGCGCAGAAGCTGGTGCCGCCCGTGTGGCGGACGGTCAGCAGCGTGATCTCGTAGTCGAAGTCGACGAAGCCCTCGCAGATCACACGCCCCGCGCCGACGCGGCCGCCCTCCTGCGCGATGCGCCACGCCTCGGCCGCGCCGTCGTCGGTCTGCACGAGCGACTGGCCCTTGCCGCTGCTCGACATGACCGGCTTGACCACGCACGGCGCCCCGAGCGCCCGGACCGCGGCGTCGAGCTCGGCCTCGGTGTCGCAGAAGCGGTAGGGCGAGGTCGGCAGCCCGAGCTCCTCGGCGACGAGGCGCCGGATGCCCTCGCGGTCCATGGTCAGGCGTGCGGCGCGGGCGGTGGGCGTCACGGCGAGGCCCTCGGCCTCGAGCTCCTGGAGCACGGGCGTCGCGATCGCCTCGATCTCGGGGACCACGTGCAGCGCCGCGCACGGCCGCTCCCGCTCGGCGGCCAGGAGCGCGCGGAGCGCGTCGGGGTCGGTCATGTCGATGACCTCGCTGCGGTGGGCGACCTGCATCGCCGGGGCGCCCGGGTAGCGGTCGACCGCGAGCACCTCGCAGCCCAGGCGCATCGCCTCGAGTGCCACCTCGCGCCCGAGCTCTCCCGAGCCGAGCAGCACCACGCGCACCGCATCCGGGGTCAGGGGCGTGCCGATCACGAGGGGCTCCATGCCGGGGAAGCTATCGGGGCTCCCCGGCGGCCGGCCCGGGCAGCCGCGCGGATCGCCGAGACCGACGGCCGGGTCGAATACGCTGCGGCTCGTGTCGTGGGCCAGCCCTCCTGTGATCGCCGGCATCGGGAGCTTCTTCGACGCGGTCGGTCAGTTCTTCGGCGGCCTCGCGCAGATCCACCCGGTCTCGCTGCTGATCGGCCTGCTCTGCTTCGGGATCTACCTGACCTTCCGGGCCCGCGCGTTCTTCAACGTGCTGCGCGCCGCCTATCCGGCCGAGCGGATCGAGTTCCGTCGGATCTGGGGCGCCTACATCTCGGCCTACGGCTTCAACAACGTGATCCCTGCGCGCGGCGGCGACGTCATCAAGGCGTACCTCGTGCGCACGAGCATCCCGAGCTCGAGCTATCCGGCGATCGGCGCGGCGTTCTTCGTCGAGGCGGGCTTCGACCTCGCGATGGGCGTCCCGATCCTGATCTTCGCCTTTTCCCAGGGCGTCTTCCCGACCCCGCCGGAGTGGGCCGACCTCGGCGCCTTCGATCTCTCCCTGATCGCCGCGAACCCGCGGCTGAGCCTCTTCGTCATCACCCTGCTGGGGGTCGCGGGGCTCATCGGCTTCGCGATGCTGAGCGTGCGGGTCAAGGCGTTCTGGGGCCGGGTGCGCCAGGGCGTGATCATCCTCTCCAACCGTCCGCGTTACTTCCGCGAGGTCTTCGGGCTGCAGTTCGTCGGCTGGCTGTTCCGCTGCACGGCGTTCTGGTTCCTCCTCGAAGCCTTCAACGTCGGCGGCTCGGTGAAGAACGTGCTGCTCGTCCTCGGTGTGAACGCGGTCGCCAGCGCCCTGCCCTTCACCCCGGGCGGGGCCGGTGTGCAGCAGGCGTTTCTCGTGAAGGTCTTCGCGGGGACCGCCTCCGGCGCCACGATCGCCGCCTACTCGGTCGGCCAGCAGATCGCGATCGCCTGCTTCTCCCTCGGTGTCGGCTTCGTCGCGCTCGTGACGATCTTCAAGTTCCGCTCGTTCAAGGAAGTGGTCAACGCCGGGAAGCAGGCGCGCGCGCAGGAGAAGGCGACCGCGATCGGATGACCGCGCGCCCAACCCGCCGCCCGCTGCCGCCCCGCGCCCCGGAGCCGGACCGCGTCGAGGACTCCGACGACGAGCAGGAGGCCGCGCCCTGGCTCGACGCCGCCCACACCGACGCAGACCTCGCCAACCAGCAGCTGCGGGGCGAGGAGCTGCGGCGCTGCGCCTTCACGCGGTGCCGGATGACCGGTCTCCAACTCCCGGAGGGATCGCTGAGCGACGTGCGCTTCGTCGACTGCCGGGTCGACCTCGCTTCGCTCCGCTGGGCGACCCTTGAGCGTGTGCACTTCCAGGGCTGCGTCCTGCGCGAGCTGGATCTCGTTGAGGCGCAGCTCCAGGACGTGCTCTTCGAGGACTGCGACCTGCGCCTGGCCGAGGTCGGCGGGATGCGCTGCTCGCGGGTGGAGCTGCGCGGCTGCGAGGTCGAGGGGCTCGGCGGCGTCGACGGGCTCCGCGGGGCGCTCGTGCGCTGGCCGGACGCCGTCGCGCTGCTTGGTCCGCTCGTGGCCGGCGCGGGCCTCGTGGTGCTCGACGACGAGGACTGAGGCTCCTCGTGGCCTCGACGGCGGGGAACGATGAGTTTCGGAGGGGCGCGTCGTCTCTGTTCCATCACCCCGCCACCTGAGGAGGAACCGCCCGTGTCCCAGCCCCGCATGCTCTTCGTCAACCTGCCCGTCCGCGACCTCGAGGCGGCGAAGGCGTTCTTCACCGCGCTCGACTTCGCGTTCGATCCGAAGTTCACCGACGCGAACTGTGCCTGCATGGTCCTGAACGACCAGGCCTACGTGATGCTCCTCGCGGAGCAGCGCTTCGCAGATTTCACGACACGTCCCACGGTCGATGCGCGCGAGGCCACGGAGTCGATCCTCTGCGTCTCGGCGGGCGACCGCGCGGGCGTCGACACGTTGGCCGACGCCGCCCTGGCCGCGGGGGGCACGCAGGCCAGCCCGCCGATGGACCACGGCTTCATGTTCGGTCGCAGCTTCCATGACCTCGACGGCCACCACTGGGAGGTCATGTGGATGAGCCCCGAGGCGGTCGACGGGTGCGCGGCCGACATGGTCGAGCAGCCGGCCTGAGGCGACGTATGCTGCTCGCCGTGGGACACCCGTCCGACCCCATGCTCGAGTCGGAGCTCGAGCGCCACCGTCGCAGCCTGACCGGCTACTGCTACCGGATGCTCGGATCGGGCTCGGAGGCCGAGGACGCCGTGCAGGAGACCATGGTCCGCGCCTGGCGCTCGGTCGACCGCCTCGAGGCGCGCGCCGCGCTGCAAGGCTGGCTCTACCGGATCGCCCACAACGTCTGCTGCGACATGCTCGCCAGCGCGCAGCGGCGGGCGATGCCGATGGATCTCGGCCCGGCCTCGCCGGCCGACGGGGCCCTGGGCGGCCTCTCCGAGGACGCCTGGGTCCAGCCGATCGCCGACGCTCGGGTGCTCCCCGAGGACGGCGACCCGGCCTACGTCGCCGAGCTGCGCGAGAGCCTGCGCCTGGCCTTCGTCGCCGCTCTCCAGCACCTTCCGCCGCGCCAACGCGCGGTCCTGATCCTCTGTGAGGTGCTGCGATGGAAGGCGAGCGAGGCGGCCGAGCTGCTCGAGACGAGCGTGGCCTCGGTGAACTCCTCCCTGCAGCGGGCGCGGGCGACGCTGGCCGCGCTCGACCTGGAGCCCGGGGCGGTCGGTGCGGCACGGCCGGGGGAGGAGCAGCGGCTGCTCGCCGCTTACATCGACGCCTTCGAGCGCTACGACATGGAGGCGCTCACCGGCCTGCTCCGCGAGGACGCGGCCTTCACGATGCCGCCGTTCGAGCTGTGGGTGCGCGGCACCGAGGAGATCGTCGCGTTCATGACGGGGACCGGCGCGAAGTGCGAGGGATCGCGGGTGCTTGCGACCGCTGCCAACGGCTCTCCGGCCGCGGCGATCTACAACCCGGCCGCGGACGGGACGTTCGCCCCGTGGGCGATCGTCGTGCTCGAAACCGACGGAGAGCGCATCGCTGCGCTCCACCATTTCCTCGGCGGGTCCGAGCTCTTCGCGAGCTTCGGCCTGCCGGAGCTGCTGGACGCCCAGGCCGCAGCCTGAGCGGCGCTCCGCGGCCGGCTCAGAGCCCCTGGCGGGCCTCGCGTACGAGCGTGACCGCCTCGGGGAAGACGACCGCCATGACCGAGCGGATCTGCTCGGCCTGCTGCTCGGGCGTCCCCTGGACGTTCACGCGGTTGATCGCGGCGACGGTCATGCCCACGGCGAGCTGGATCGCGTTGTCGGCCACGGCCACGCGCTGCTGGCCCTGCATCGACTCCGCGAACTCCTGCATCCGCTTGTTGAGCTCTTCCGGGTCACCGAACATTCCTCCGAAGCCTTCCATGCCCAGAGGGTAGCCCCGGAGCGGCCCGGGAACGTACTCCGCTCATGGCGTCTCTCGAAGGCAAGCGCGTTCACATCACCGGAGCCTCCAGCGGGGTGGGACTCGCGGCGGCCGAGGCGTTCGCCAAGCACGGCTGCGACGTCGCGGTCTCGGCCCGGTCGGTCGACGGGCTCGAGCAGGCGGCGGCCGCCGTGCGCCGCTACGGGCGGCGGGCGCTCGTGCTCCCGCTCGACGTCACCGATCAGGGCGCGCTCGACGCCGCGGTCGCGACGATCGAGGAGCAGTGGGGAGGCCTCGACATCCTCGTCCCGAACGCGGCGATGACGATCTGGGGGCCGTTCGTCGACGTGCCCAAGGAGGAGTTCGACCGGGTGGTCGAGATCTCGTTCCTGGGCGTGGTCAACACGGTCCGGGCGGGGCTTCCCGCGCTCGAGCGCACCGGCGGCTCGGTCGTCGCGACAGGCTCGCTGATGAGCAAGCTGCCGCTGCCGACCTGGAGCTCCTACTCGTCCTCGAAGTGGGCCGAGCGTGGGTTCCTGCACGCGCTGCGCATCGAGCTGCAGGGCGCCGGATCGGCCGTGACGGTCTCGATGGTCCACCCCGGCTCGATCGACACGCCCGTCTACCGCGACACGCCGAGCGCGCTCGATCGCGGGCCGCGGCAGCCGCCCGAGGGCTACCACCCCGCGGTGATCGCCGAGGCGCTCGTCGGGATGGCGAAGAGCCCGCGGGCGGAGATGACCGTCGGCGCGGAGGCCAAGGCGCTCGAGGCGCTCTGGACGAACTCCCAGCAGCTCGGCGACCTCGTCATGCGGGCGATCTACTTCTACTTCATGTCCGGCCGCCGCCCCGGCACGAACGCCTCCGCGCTGTGGGAGGCGGCGGGCAAGGGCGTCGCGAGCGGGGACCTCATCGGTCGCCCGTCGCTCACCCTCCCGCTCCGGCTTGCGACCCTCCCGCTGCGGCTGCTGCGCTGACGGTGCGGCTGCTGTGCTGACGGTGCGGCTGCTGTGCTGACGCTCCGGCTTGCGACCCTCCCGCTGCGGCTGCTGTGCTGAAGCTCCGGCTGCTGTGCTGACGGCCCGGTGGGCCGCCCCGGGCAGCCCGGCGTGCTTGATCGCGACGGCCGACCGCGGCCGCGGGTGCGCTGTTGCCGGAGACAGCCGCAACAGCCGGCGTGGAACGGGGGGCTGAGCGCACGTTTCCACGCCGGGAGATCGGCGGCGCGACAGCGGGCGTGGAA
>JACDAP010000040.1 GCA_013695395.1 Solirubrobacterales bacterium | reverse complement strand
GTAGCTCATGATCGCCACCCCGAGCGCCTGGCGCTGGGCGAGCGGCACGACGGGATAGAAGCGCTCGAGCAGGCGACCCTGGAGGTAGAGGGGCATCTGCGGGCCGGGCACGTTCGTGACGACGACGTTGAAGTACCGCTGCCGGGCCTGCAGCCGTGCGGCCTGGCTCATGATGGTCGGCGGCGCGAAGTCGGCGAGCGCCGTGAGGGTGCTCGCGCCGACCGCCTGCCCGGACTCCTTCAGCTCGCGCATCGCGCTGCTCACCCGGGCCATGACCTCGGCGGGGTCTCGGATGCCGACCGGAAGGGGCGCCCACATCGTCGCCACCCGGTTGCCGAGCGCGCCGCTCTCGGCTTCCGCCCGGACCGAGACCGGGACCATCGCCTTCAGCGTGAGGCCTTCGGTGGCGTGGCCGCGGTCGCGCAGGAAGCGGCCGAGGGCGAGGCTGACCGAGGCGAGCACGACGTCGTTGAGCGTGCCACCCAGCGCGTTCTTGATCGCCTTGAAGCGGGGCACCTCGGCGTCCACCCAGGTGTACCGGCGATGCGGTCCGATCTCGACGTTGAGCGGCGTCGGCGGCGCGGGGGAGGAGGTCTGGGCGAGGGCGAGGGAGCCGATGTCGGCCAGCCGGCCGAGCGCCTGCCGTGGGGTCCGGGTGGCCGCCCGCAGTCCGCGGATCATCTCCCGGGGCACCGTCGCGCGCTCCAGCAGCGCCTCTCCGAGCAGCTCCGGCCCGGTGGGGGCGGGGCGGGCGACCCACGGCCGCTCGGGCTCCAGCGGCGGGCCCGCGTCGGCGTCGAGGTCGAAGAGGACCCCCGTGATGTCGACGCCGGAGACGCCGTCGACGAGCGCGTGGTGCGCCTTCGAGATGATCGCGAAGCGCTGTTCACCCTCCGCGTCGGCCAGCCCCTCGACGAGGGCGAGGTCCCAGAGCGGCTTGGTCCGGTCCAGCGGCTGCGCGAAGAGCCGGCCGGCGAGGACGCGCAGCTCGTGGTCGCCGCCGGGGGCGGGCAGCGCCGAGTGACGGACGTGGTAGCCGAGGTTGAAGTGCGGATCGTCGATCCAGACCGGCCGGCCCTGGCCCAGCGGAACCTCGGCGAGTCGCTGGCGGTACCGCGGGACGAGGTGGAGGCGCGCCTCGATACCCGCGATCAGCTCCTCGTGGCGCGGCGGGGCGCCCGAGAACACGAGCACCGAGGCGACGTGCATGTGCGCTCCGCCGGTCTCCAGGTGGAGGAAGGAGGCGTCCAGGGCGGAGAGCCGATCACGGGTGGGCACCCGGGGATTGTGACCTTCAACGGATTCGACGCGCAACCTTCAACAACTTGTGTATAGTTGCCGTACGCCGCGTTCAAGGCGTCCCGTCCAGGAAAGGCCCGCCATGCGTCTCGAAGATCCCACCACCTTCTCCCGCGTCTACGACGCCCACCACCGTGGGGTCTACGGCGCGGCCTACCGGATACTGAACAACGCCGCCCAGGCACAGGACGTGGCGCAGGACGTGTTCCTCAAAGTCTGGCGCAACCCCGCGAAGTTCGATGCACGCCGCGGTGAGCTCGGCAGCTACCTCAAGCTCATGGCGCGCTCCCGCGCCCTCGACATCTGGCGCGAGGGCCAGGCCGCGGGCCGCGCCTCCGACCGGCTGAAGGTCGTCGTCTCCAAGGAGGAGGCCCGGATCGAGTCCCGTCCGGCCGCGATGGCCGAGCGGGAGAGCGAGCGCTCGGCGATCCGTGGTGCGCTCCGAGAGCTGCCTGACGCCCAGCGTGAGGCGGTGGTGCTGGCGTACTGGGGCGGGCTCACGGCCGACCAGATCGCCACGCGCTCCGGAGTCCCGCTCGGGACCGCCAAGAGCCGCATCCGGCTCGGCCTCGCCAAGCTGCGCGAGGGGCTCGAGGAGAGCGCGCTCGACGTCGGGCCGCAGGCGGAGCGCGGGCTGTCGCTCGCCGCCTGACGCAGCGCGCGCCTCGGTAGCGTTCCGCCATGCCCGTACGTGGTGACGCCCACGGCGAGGTGGGGAGGAGCACGAGGCCCTGCTCGCACACGCCGACGACGCACTCGCGCTTGCGCAGCGGCAGCTGCTCGCCGAGCCGGAGGACCGCTGGGCCGCGCTGCCGGGCGCACTCGTGGCCCAGGCGCTCTGCGGCACGCCCGAGGCGGGCGTCCCCGTTCTCCCTGCGTAGAGCTAGGTTTCCGTCGCG
This sequence comes from Solirubrobacterales bacterium, assembly GCA_013695395.1. GTDB lineage: Bacteria > Actinomycetota > Thermoleophilia > Solirubrobacterales > Solirubrobacteraceae > Paraconexibacter. The sequence goes on along the minus strand of JACDAP010000040.1, from coordinate 7,361 downwards.
GCGGACGGGCGGAGCCTGCGTGATGCACATCACGGGAGTTCTGCCGAAGCGGGCTACGGTACGCACGTACGTTCGATCGCCGAGTCGGATTCGCACCTGTGAATCCGAGCGGGGGACCCACGACCGGGAGGCCACAGCGCTGAGCCCGGATGGGGCGAATCGCGGGCTGCTGCCCGCGTAGCGCCCGGACCGACGCTGCCCTATGCAGCGGACGGCCGGTTGCGAGCCCGACAGCTAACCCCGTAGGCGGCTGGAGATGCAAAGGAGGTCGACCTCTATGAGGCCGATGAACTTCACCCGTGCACGGGGAGCGATGTCCCTCGCTGCCCTGCTCACCACGACCGCTGCTGCGGGCACCGCAGTGGCCTACGCGCAGGCCCCCGGCCTGCCCGGGACCCCCGAGGCGGGCGGCAGCAAGCCCGCCGGCAGCACCACGTCCAAGTCCGCGCCGAAGAAGGCCTCGAAGACGAGCAGCCGCACGAAGGTGCGTTCGGTGCGCCGCAACGTGACGCTCGGCACCCGCATGCTCGTGAAGGGCACCGTCAGCCCCAAGGGCGCCGGCCGCCGCGTGCGGCTCCAGGTGCGGACCCGTAAGGGCTGGCAGAGCGTGGCCAAGGACCGCACGAGCAAGGGCGGCAGCTTCCGCCTGCGCTACACCCCGAAGTCGCCGGGTTCCCTGAAGACCCGCGTGGTCTTCCTCGGTGACTCCAAGCACCGCTCCTCGCGCCGGACGGTCGGTCGCGTGAACGTGTTCCGCAAGGCCTACGCGTCGTGGTACGGCCCCGGCCTTTACGGCAACACGCTCGGCTGCGGCGGACGGCTCTCGCCGGGGACCATCGGCGTCGCGCACAAGTCGTTGCCCTGTGGCACCCCGCTGACCGTTCGCCATAACGGCCGTTCTGTCCGCGTCCGGGTCATCGACCGCGGACCCTACGTGGGCAACCGCGAGTACGACCTGACGAGCGCGACCCGCTCGCGGATCGGCTTCTCCGGGCACGGCACCGTGCTCACCACGAAGTAAGGAGCCGGGCGAGCTCCAGCGAACAGACGTTCGTCCGCCGGGCCCCGTACCCTCCGCGGTGCGTGGCCCGGCCCAGCCTGCATCCACCGATTCTCGCGGCGACTCCACGATGATCGGCGGATCCAGGCTGATCGCCCACCTCGATCTGGATGCGTTCTACGCGACGGTGGAGCTGCAGCGGCGCCCGGAGCTCAAGGGGCTCCCGGTCGTCGTCTCCGGCAGCGGCCCGCGGGCCGTGGTGACCACGGCCTCCTACGAGGCCCGGAAGTTCGGCGTGGGATCGGCCATGCCGACCTCGCGCGCACTCCGGCTCTGCCCGGACGCCGTCCTCGTCCCGCCCGACTTCGAGGCCTATCGCGCGGTCTCGCGGAAGGTGATGGACCTCGTCCGCGGAACCGTCGACCTCGTCGAGGTCCTCGGGCTCGACGAGGCCTATCTGGACCTGAGCGGGATGCACTCCCCAAAGGCCGCCATGCGGCGGCTCATCCACCAGATCCGGACGCAGACCGGCATGCAGGCGTCCGTCGGCATCGGCCCGAACAAGCTGGTCGCGAAGGTCGCCTCAGACGCGGAGAAGCCCGCCGGCTTCGTCCTGCTCACCCAGGCGGAGGCCTGTGCGCGGTTCGCCGGCCATCCGCCGTCGCTCGTCCCGGGCATCGGCGACAAGACCGCGGAGAAGCTCGAGCGGCTCGGCATCCGGACGCTGGCCGAGCTCGCCGCCACCCCCGACGATCTGCTCGCCTCCCAGTTCGGCGAGCGACAGGGTCCCTGGCTGCGCTCGCGCGCCCGGTTCGAGGCCTCTTCGCACGTCACCCCGGTCCGTGTGGCGGTGAGCGAGTCGCGGGAGAGCACCTTCGACGTCGACCTGGCGTCGATCGAGGAGCAGGAGGCCGCGCTCGCACGGCTGGCCGAGAAGCTCTGTGCCGGCCTGGCCAAGCACGAGCGCACCGGGCGGACGATCGCGATCAAGGTCCGCCTCGACGACTGGACCACGATCACCCGGGCTCGCACGGTGCCGGCGGCGACCAACGAGGTCGACGTGGTCCGCCGCGTCGCGCTCGAGCTGCTGCGCGAGTATGCGCCCCCGCGACCGGTCCGGCTGCTCGGGGTGCGGATGGGCTCCTTCGCGGGGGAGACCGAGGCCGACGGGCCGGCCGCGCCCGCGGGGCAGTTGGCGCTCGAGGTGTAGCGTCCGCGCCATGCCGACCGCGAGCGTGAACGGGACCGAGCTGTACTACGAGACGCGGGGGGCGGGAGAGCCGCTGCTGCTCATCCAGGGGATGAGCGGGACCCACGCTTCCTGGGGCGAGCCGTTTCTCGCCGCCCTCGAGGCGGCGGGCTTCCAGACGCTCCGCTACGACCACCGCGGGATCGGGCGGTCGACCGCGTGGCGCGAGCCGTTCACGCTGCCCGAGCTGGCCGCGGACGCGGCCGGCCTGCTCGACGCGGTCGGCTGGGAGCGTCCGCACGTGCTCGGCATCTCGATGGGCGGAATGATCGCTCAGGAGCTCGCGCTCGCGCACCCGGAGCGCCTGCGCACGCTGTCCCTCGGCTGCACCTACGCCGGTGGCCCGGAAAGCCGGATGGCCGACCCGGCCGACCTCCAGGCGCTGAGCGAGGCGATGATGAGCGGCGACCGGGAGCGTGCGCTGCGGCAGGGCTACGAGACGAACGTCTCACGCGCCTTCGCCGCCGACGAGGCCAACTACGCGCCGTTCCACACCATGGCCACCTCGGTGCCCGCGTCGCTGCCCGTCATCCTCCTGCAGATGCAGGCGATCGGTGCCCACGACGCGAGCGCCCGGCTGGCAGATCTCCGCACCCCGACGCTCGTCGTGCACGGCACCGAGGACCGGATGCTGCCGGTCTCCAACGGCTCGGTCATCGCGGCCGCGCTCCCTGACGCGACGCTCGAGCTGCTCGACGGCATCGGGCACATGTTCTGGTGGGAGCAGCCGCAGCGGAGCGCCGATCTCCTGGCCGCCCACGCGCTCGGGGCCCGCACTCCCTGATCGCGCTGAGCATGGAATGACGCCCGCGGTACGGGCATGGATCCATGCTCACCGCCTAGGGTCCGCTGAGCATGGAATGACGCCCGCTATGCGGGCATGGATCCATTCTCACCGCGGCCGGCGTCTCAGAAGAGCGCGGCCGCGAGCTTGCGGCGGGTCTCGCGGGAGAGGGGGTCGCCCGGGCCGAGCTCGTCGAGCACCCCGACCACGACGGCGCGCAGGTCATCGGTGGCGCCGTTGGCCGCCGGGATCGCCGCGATCAGGCCGTCGAGGCCCGCGGCCGTCTCACCTGCGTCGAGCGCCGCGAGCGCGGCAGCCACGTCGGCGTCCGCCGCCTCCAGCAGGCGCAGCCGAGCGGCCAGGCCATCGGCGCGGAAGGAACCGCGGACCTTCCCGAGCAGCGCGAGCGCCTCGGCCCGCTCGCCCCGCGCGGCGAGCAGCTGAGCGAGCGTGATCGAGACGTCGGCCCGGCCCGGCTCGAGCTCGAGTGCCCGGCGCAGCGAGGCTTCGTCGCCCGCCTCGGCGAGCCCGTCGGCCTCGCTCGGCACGAGCTTCGCGAAGAACCGGCCGGCGACCACCGGTGAGACGGCCCCGACGAACTCGTCGACCACCTCGCCGCCCACGAACGCCTTCACCGCCGGGATCCCGGAGACGCTGAAGCGCTGGGAGAGGCCGGGATGGGCGTCGGTGTCGACCTTGGCCAGCACGATCCTGCCCTCGAACTTGGCGGCCTCCTTCTCGAGGATCGGCGAGAGCTGCCGGCATGGCCCGCACCACTCGGCCCAGAAGTCGACGACCACGGGGGTCGCAGCGTCGAGGACGTCGGCCTGGAAGCTCGCCTCGGAGACGTCGATCACGGTCATGCGTCCTAGGGTACGGGCTCCCGTGCCCGCCCCAGAGCTCTCGATCACCGACGCGGGCGACGGTCCGCCCGTCGTCCTGCTTCACGGCCTGACCGCCACCCGGCGCTACGTGGTGATGGGCTCGCGCGCCCTCGAGCGGGCCGGGCATCGCGTGCTCGCCTACGACGCCCGCGGCCACGGCGAGAGCGGCCCGGGGGACGCCTACGACTACGATGCGCTCGCGGCGGACCTCGGAACCGTCCTCGACGTCAACGGGATCGAGCGAGCGGTGCTCGCCGGCGCCTCGATGGGTGCTCACACCGCACTCAAGGTGGCGCTCGCCTCGCCCGAGCGCGTGGCGGGGCTCGTCGTCATCACCCCGGCCGCCCACCCGGACGCTGAGCCCGACCTCGACCGCTGGGACCGGCTCGCCGCCGGGCTCCGCGACGGGGGCGTCGACGGGTTCGTGGCCGCCTACGACCTCTCGTCGGTGCCCGAGCAGTGGCGCGAGACGACCGAGAAGGTGCTCCGTCAGCGCCTGGCCGCGCACGTCCGTCCGAGCGCGGTCGCCGACGCGCTCGAGCAGGTCCCGCGCTCGACGCCCTACGCCGTCGACGAGCTGGCGGGCGTGCGCTGCCCCACGGTGGTGGTCGCCGACCGGGACGAGGCCGACCCCGGTCACCCGCTCTGGGTGGGGGAGGACTACGCGCGCCGGATCCCCGGCGCCACGCTGGTCGTGGAGGCCGAGGACAAGAGCCCACTGGCCTGGCAGGGCGGGCAGCTCTCCCGCGTGATCGCTGAACTGGCGGGACGGACCTGAGTGATCTTCACCCGGGAAGGGGATACCTACGTCCCGAGCGAGGACGCCGTCGGACCCTGGGATCCCGGCCAGCTCCACGGCGGCCCCGCGTGCGGGCTCCTGGCCACCGAGCTCCAGGCGCTCGCCCCCGAGCACCAGCTCGCCCGCTGCACCTTCGAGTTCCTGGGCCCCGTGCCGCTCGCGCCGCTGGAGCTCGCAGCCCGACTCATCAAGCCGGGCCGTCGCTTCCAGCTCGCCGAGGCCGAGCTCACCGTCGACGGGCGCCGGGTCCTGCTCGCGCGGGCGGGGTTCTTGCGCCGCTCGGACCCGATGGAGCTTCCGCCGGCCGCGCGGCCCGCGTCCGGGCTGCCGTGCAGAGGCCCCGAGGCGAGCGCACCGGAGCCCGGGGCCTGGGAGGTCTCACCGGGGCAGCGGGCGTTCCACATCACCGGCATGGAGCTCCGTTCGCCTCCCGAGCAGCGGCAGGGCCGCACACGTGTGTGGTTCCGCCTCGCGGGGGAGCTCGTCGCGGGCACGGCGACGGCCGCGATCACCCGCGCGGTCGCGGCGGCCGACTTCGCCAACGGGATCTCCGTGGTGGTGAGCTTCGCCACGCACGTCTTCGTGAACACCGACCTGACGGTCGCGCTGCTCCGTGATCCCGTCGGGCCCTGGGTCCTGCTCGACGCCGAGACGCGCATCGACCCTGCGGGCATCGGCCGTGCAGCCGCGACGCTGTACGACGAACTCGGGCCGATCGGCACCGCCCAGCAGACGCTGTTTGTGCAGGAACGCTGAGCGGCCACAGCTTGTGGCCGCGCGCCGGTCCGTTAGCGGGCCGCGCTGTGCGGGCACAGTCGAAGACATGGACTCCACGATCGACCCGGACGCGCTGATGCGCGTCGACGCGGTGATCGCTGCCGCCGAAGAGCAGGGCTGCGTGAACCTCTCCCAGCTGGCGGAGCTGACCGACGAGCTCGAGCTGGACGAGGAGCAGGCGGAGGTGGCGCATCAGCGCGTCACCGCCGCAGGCCTCGAGATCACCGACGACTGCGGCCGGGTGAGCGCCCCCGCCGCCAAGCCCACCCCGGGCGCCACGGTGGTCTACGGAGACTGGGCCGGGAGCACGACCGATGCGCTGCAGCTGTTTCTCAACGAGATCGGTCGCCATCCGCTGCTGACCAAGGTGCAGGAGCAGGCGCTCGCCAAGCGGGTCGAGGAGGGCGATCCGGCGGCGAAGGAGCAGATGATCAACGCGAACCTCCGGCTCGTCGTCTCGCTCGCGCGGCGCTTCCAGGGGCACGAGCTGCCCCTCCTGGACCTCATCCAGGAGGGCATCATCGGGCTCATCCGCGCCGTCGAGAAGTTCGATTGGCGCAAGGGCTTCAAGTTCTCGACCTACGCCACCTTCTGGATCCGCCAGGCGATCCAGCGAGGCATCGAGAACAAGTCGCGGACGATCCGGATCCCCGTGAACGTGGCCCAGCGGGAGCGCCGAGTCGCGCGGGCCGAACGCGATCTGGGACGCCGGCTGGGACGTCTGCCGAGCGACGAGGAGGTGGCCGAGGCCGCGGAGCTGAGCCTCGACGAGCTCGGTCAGCTGCGTGACCTCGCGCGGACCGTGACCTCGCTCGACAAGCCCGTCGGTGAGGGCGAGGACTCCGCGCTCGGCGAGCTCCTTCCCTCCGACGCCGCGCCGATCGAGGAGGAGGTGATCGTCGGCCTGCGCCATGACGCGATCATGCGGGCGCTGGCCAGGCTCAGCCCGGACGAGCGCGGCGTGCTGCAGCTGCGCTACGGGCTCGGCGACGCGGCGGACGGCCCGCATCCGCTCTCCGAGACGGGGCGACGCCTCGGGCTTTCGGCCGACCGGGTGCGGTTGGTCGAGCGGCGCGCGCTGGAGCGGCTCTCGCTGAACCGGGAGATCGAGGCACTGCGCGAGGCGGCGTAGGCTCGGGCGCATGGCCCGGCGCGACGCGAAGCCCGTCTACTCCACCACCGACGGCGATCTGCGCAAGGTGCGCGATCCGGCGGAAAAGGCCCGGCTCACCGGTGACGGGACAGTGCGCGTGCGGCGCGAGACGAGCGGGCGGCGCGGGAAGACGGCGACGACCGTCTCCGGCCTGCCGCTCGCTGACGCCGAGCTCAAGACGCTGGCGGGACGGCTCAAGAAGCGGTGTGGCGTCGGCGGATCGATCAAGGACGGTGTGATCGAGGTCCAGGGCGACCACCGGGACACGGTCGTCGAGCTCCTGCGGGGTGAGGGCTTCGAGGTCAAGCTCGCCGGTGGCTGAGGCCGAACCGCCCGCCATGTTCAGTGCCGGGCGGGGGAGATGGCGGGCGATTCGGGCGGGGGGCGCCTCAGAGGCCGTCGCGCGCCGCGGTAGCGATGAGCGCCGGCCAGTCCTCCTCGACCTCCAGCCGGGCGAGCACGAGCATGAGCGAGCCGAGCATCCGCAGCGGCCACAGGTCCTCGGGGGGCACGCTCGCGACCTCCGCGAGCGGCCAGATCGCCTCCAGGTGGGCGTATGCGCGCTCTCCCGTCTCGACCACCGCGGCCGCGTCGATCCGCGAGGGCCCGTCCAGGTGGCCGGCGAGCAGGTCGCGGCCGAGCACGAGCGCGCTCGCGCCGACCTCGGCGGGGAGCCAGCCGAGTCGGGCCAGCGAGGCGCCGAGCGTCTCGGCCT
>JACDAP010000025.1 GCA_013695395.1 Solirubrobacterales bacterium | reverse complement strand
GTTCTGAGCGGGGCGTGCCCCGCGTCGCGGCGGCAGGCCCGCGGGTTCAGTCCCGGGCGATCGCCTCGAGGCGGCGGTCGGGACCCATGGCGAGCGCGAGGTCGCCCTCCAGCAGCGAGAGCAGCTCGTCGCCGATCAGCTCCCGGCGCCAGCCGCGGAGCGTGCGGACGTCGGGCGGCGGCGTGCCGTCCCGGACCGCGAGCACGATGGCCTGGAGGTCGGCACGCGCGGCCATCAGCTCGTACGCGAGGTCGTGCTCCAGCGCGCGCGTGCGCACGAGCGCCTCGGAGAGCGCGATCAGCGGTGCGTCCTGCGGCGAGGGCTGCGCGGGGCGCTCGCTCGTCGAGGGGATCGGCTCACGCTCCCGGCCCCGCGCGACCGCCTCGACGATCTCGGGCCCCCGCCGCCTGAGGATCCCCTCGTGAAGCCCGCGGATCTGGCGGAGCTTCTCAGGCGTCGCGGGCTTGCGCTTGGCGATCTCGACGAGCGCCGCGTCCTGGAGCACGCCGGAGACGGGCTTGTCCGCCTCCTGCGCCGCGCTCTCGCGCCAGGAGACGAGCTCGTGCGCGACCGCTCGCGAGGCGGCATCGAGGCCGCCGATGCGCGGGAGCTTCGCGAAGATCGTCTCGGCGGAGCGGTCGTCACGGATCTCCTCGAGGAACGTGCACTCCTCGACCGCCCAGTCGAGCCGACCCATGGCCGCGAGCCGGTCCTGGAGGGCCTCGGCGAGCTGGATGATCTGCAGCACGTCCTCTCGCGCGTACTCGAGCTGCTCGCGCGAGAGCGGCCGCGTGTCCCACTTCGTGAAGCTCGCGGACTTGTTCAGGCGGATCTTGAGGACCTCGCCGATGAGCGCCTCGTAGCCGAGCTGCGCGCGCATCCCGGCGAACCCGGCGGCGACCTGCGTGTCGAAGATGTTCGTGAGCTCGCAGCGCCAGACGCGGTTCAGCAGTGCGACGTCCTGGCGACCAGCATGGAGCACGATCTCGATCTCCGGGTCGGCGAGTAGCGCGGCGATCGGCGCCTCGTCGAAGCCCGCGCCGTCGAGCGGGTCGAGGATCGTCACCTCGGACTCGCCCTGTGCGTCGAGCACGACCACCTGGACGAGGCAGAGCAACGGCCGGTAACGCCCCTCCCCGACGAACTCGGTGTCGATGCCGAGGCGACGGGTCTCGCGGGCGCGGCGGGCGATGGCGGCGGTGTCGGGAGCCATGGCGCCTGACCCTATTGGGCGCTGCGTGTGCGGTGGACGTCGGAGCGGTGCTCGACGAGGGCGATCTCGACCTTTCGGGCGCCAACGTCGATGCGGCACAGGACGCGGTAGTCCCCGCGGCGGGCGCTATGGACTCCGGTGAGCTGCAGCTGCAGGGCCTTACCAAGCCGGTGCGGGCTGCCCGCGAGCGAACCTTGCACGAACTCGACGACCGCGAGAGCAACCTTCTCGGGAAGCCGATTGAGCGAGCGGAGGGCCGGAGGGCTCCACACCACCTCGAACGCGTCGCACGACATCAGCGACGGAGCTGCGCGAGCGCTTCTTCCTTCGTGAGCGTGACGCCCCTGCCGGCGTCCAACTCGGCGATCCCCGCCCGGAGGCCCTCCATCAGTGGCTGGTTGCTCAGCACCGAGAGCGTCTCCTCCAGCGACTCGAGGTCCTCGATGCTCAGGACGACCGCGGCCGGACGTCCGTGCTTGGTGATCACGACACGTCCGTGTTCGCGCTCGACCCCGTCGACGACCTCTGACAGGCGGTTCTTGACGTCGGCCAATGCAAGATGCTCCATAGTGGCTAGAAGTCTAGCCAGAAACGGGTGATGCGTCGAGGCCATCGACCGCGAACCGCGCGATGAGCTCGGCCGCCGCCGGCCGCTCGTTGGGTCGGCAGAGCCCGACGGATGCGGCGAGCTCCGCACGGACGTCGTCCGCCGACTGACCCTGCGCCGCCCGGTCGGCCAGCGTGACGGCGCCGTGCCGCTTGGCCAGTCGCGCCCCGTCGGCGCCGAGCATGAGCGGGACGTGCGCGTAGGCGGGCGGCTCGCCGTATCCGAGCGTCCGGTGCAGCCAGGCCTGGCGCGGGGTCGTCTCGAGCAGATCCGCGCCCCGGACCACCTCTTCGACGCCCTGCTCATGGTCGTCGACGACCACCGCGAGGATGTACGCCCAGTCGCCGTCGGAGCGGCGGAGCACGAAGTCGTCGACGACCGAGCGGACGTCCCCGAGCACGCGGTCGGTGACGCCGACCTCAGCGGCGCCAGCCCGGACCCGGAGTGCCGCCGGGCGCCCGCTCGCCTCGCGCTCTCGACGCTGAGCCGCGCTCAGCTCCCTGCACGTGCCGGGGTAGGCGCCCTCGGGGAGCTCTCCGTGCGGCGCGGCCGCCGCCTCCCGGATCTCGGCGCGGGTGCACCAGCAGGGGTAGACGAGCCCCTGCTCCTCGAGCGCCGCGAGCGCGGCCGCGTAGAGCTCGCCGCGCTCGGACTGCCGCACGACCTCCCCGTGCCAGTCCAGCCCGATGGCTGCCAGGTCGGCGAGCTGCTCGGCGACGAAGTGCTCCCGCGAGCGCCCGGTGTCGACGTCCTCCACCCGCATACGGAGCCGCGACCCCGTCGAGCGCGCGAAGAGCCACGCCAGGAGCGCGGTGCGCAGGTTGCCGAGGTGGAGCGTGCCGGTGGGGGAGGGGGCGTAGCGGCCCGTGGGCAAGCGGTCGGGGCCTCAGCTCGGGTTGCCTGCGGCCTGTGCGTCGTGCTCGGGGATGAACACGCCGGAGCCCTCGCACCAGGGACAGCTCTTCGTGGACGGCGAACCTCCGAGGTTCGACGTCACCTTGCCGGTCCCGCGGCACGGCGAGCAGGGACGCGGTTCGACGGAAGCTTCGGCATCGGACACGGCGCGAGCGTAGCGACCGGCCGCCGTGGTGGACGGATGTCGGGCCAGGCATCCCCACTTCGTCATGCGATCGGCCGTTGCTGCCGATAGCTGGACCGTGGATCCTTCGATCAGCGGCGAGCGCTCCGGGGAGGCGGGTTTCACGATCATCGAGGTGCTCGTCGCGAGCGTGATCCTGGTGGTCGGCGTCCTCAGCACGCTGGTGCTGCTCGAAGGCGGGCTGGCGAGCACGCGTGCGACGACCGCCAGAGAACAGGGCACGAACCTGGCTCGCGAGGTCGTCGAGCGCAGCCGGCAACTGGAGTACACGACGCTGACCGCCGCCGCGGCTCCCGGCCTGCTGCGCGCTGCGCTCCCCGACGCGGGACCCATGACCGGCTCGAGCTTCACCGTGCAGCGGCGCGGACGCACCTACACCGTGACGATCGGGGCCTGCTCGATCGACGATCCGAGCGACGGCATCGGGTACGGCGCCCCTGCGCAGTTCTGCGCCGGGGCGACCGGCGGGGGCGGGCCCGGCGGCGGCACAGGCAACCCGCCCACCGCGACCGCCGCCGGCGTCACGGTGCTCGGGGTCAACGCCAGCATCGGGGGAAGCCTGCTTGCGACCGTCTGCAACACGGTCGGCACGGGCAATCCGGTCTTCAACAGCCTCAGCGGGCTTCTGAGCAGCGCGGCCCCGACGAGCCTCTGCCCGGGCGGAGGCTCGCAGACCGTCAACTTCGACAGCCGCCCGGACGACCTGCGGCGCATCGCGGTGCTCGTCGCCTGGAACGAGAACGGAGCACGGAGCGTTTCGCAGGTGACGCTCCTGACCAACGGCCTGCCGAACAACTGCCCGACCACGACCCCGGTCGCACCGGCTGTGCTCCCCGCCGGCTGCCCGACCCCGATCTCATGAGCGACCGTCGCGGTCAGGAGGGGTTCACGCTCGTGGAGCTGTTGGTCGTGATGTCGCTCTCGATCATCGTGCTCTTCGCGATCCTGAGCTCCTTCGACCTGTTCGGCTCCAACGCCGCCCAGCAGAACCGGCAGACCACGGCGAACGACCGGGCTCGCTCGGAGATGAACCGCGCCGTCGACGAGCTCCGTGCTGCGGCCACCATCCGCCGTGCCCAGGGCGACGATCTCGTGTACTCGGTCATAGAACCCACCGGCCAACGCACCGTGCGGCTGTGCGTCGCCGGGGGGCAGCTCCATCGCTCGGTCTCGACGACCTCCACGATGCCGACGGGCGCCTGCGGAGCAGGGGGTGGCGGATTCACCGCGGGAGTGGTCGCTGCGCTGCCTGCCAGCACCACCACGGCCTTCACCTACGACGGCGCGGCCAGCTCGGCCACGCCCGCCTCGGTCCGCAGCGTCGGGATCACGCTCAACCTCGACGCCAGCGGCGGCGGCAACACCGCCAGCTCGACGCTCAGAGCCAGCGCGACCGTGCGCCGGACCGCGGGCAGCCTCATCGTGAACCCGGAGGACGTGACAGCGTCCTGCAACAGCTCGGGGGCGCTGCTCAGCTTGAACGGCACCGTCGCCAACGGCCTGAGCCTGGCCGGCGTCACCTACGCGACCACCGGCGGCGTCTCGCTCGGGGTCGGCAGCGCCGGGACGCCAGTGCAGATCCCCAAGGGCATCACGAACATCGTCGCGACCGTCACCGACGCTGCCGGCGTCACCAGCACCACGCAGAAGGTGGTCGAATGCAGCTGAGCCGACCGGGCCGAGACGGGGAGCGAGGATCGGTCCTCGTCACCTCGATGCTGGCGATCGTGGTCATGCTGGGCTTCGGGTTGGCCCTGCTGTCGGTCGTCGACATCCAGGCGAGCTCGTCGCAGCTCGAGCGGACGCGTGATCGCGGCTTCAACCTCAGCGAGAGCGTGCTCACCAGCGAGGCCTTCGTGCTCGGCCGCAACTGGCCCGCCTCATCCGGGGGCGGCACGATCAACTCGCCGGTTCAAGCCGCCTGTTCGACGCCGGCTGCGTCGGCGACGCTCGGGGCCACAGCGCCCGCGGGCACCGTCGCCGCGCTGATCCAGCCGCAGCTGAACGCCGCGTACGTCGACGTCGCGTACACGGGCGCGACGTGGCAGCTGAACGTCTGCGACGACGACAACGCGACGACCGTGTGGAACGAGGCGACCCTCACCAACGGCACGGTCAACTGGGACGCCAACGGCAACAACCTGCTCTGGGTGCGGGCCTCATCGGTCGTCGAGGGCCGGCCGCGGCGAGTCGTCGGCCTGGTTCGCGTGCGCTCCGGCCCGGTGCTCCAATCCAAGTACGGCCTGGTCGCCGGCAACGTCTCGGAGGATCTCCCGACCGCGACGGCCGCGATCACGAACACAACGGTGCTCAGCGGCCTGACGGGCAACCTGCTCGGGACCAACCCGGTGGTCGCGGCCGACCCGCTGTTCCCGGTGCCCACCTCGGGCGTGACGGGCTTGCGATGCGGGCTGCTCAACGACGTGAGCCTGCAGAAGACCTGCGTCACCGGCGCGATCGGCGCCCTGAGTGCCGTTCCCGCCGTGAACACGCTCGTCACGAACGGCGCGTTCACCCAGTACCCCACGACGAGCTCCACCGACGTCCAGACGATCGGACAGCTGCGCTCGCAGGCGCGTGCCTCGGGCACCTACTCGGAGACCTCCCCGGGTTCCTCCTCGGTGGCGACGACGCAGGCGTGCACGATCACCGGCAGCCCGACGCAGAACTCGGTGGTGTTCATCGAGCGGGTCGGAACCGGCGACCAGTACTGCGTCATCGACCTCAGCGCCGCGAGCCGGCGCTACAAGGCGCTGGTGATCGGCAGCGGTCGCGTGATCCTGCGCGGCGAGAACACCGGGGCCGCCTACTCGCCGACCGCGACCAGGAACCTCTTCACGGGCAACGTCTACGCGCTGAACCAACAGACGGCCGACCAGTCGCAGTCGACGCCCACCCGGGAGCTCGTCCGGATCGACAAGGGCGCGCGGGTTCGCGGCTCGGTCAACGCCGACGGCAAGAACGCCATGGTCGCGACGGTCCCCCCCGATTTCGACGCAGATCAATTGATCTGCTCGATCTTCGCCTGCCCAGGGCTCGTCGTGAGCACGCTGAGGCTGTTGGGGGCCAACGACCTCGTGACGACGCTCGTCAACGGCGGATGCCTCCTGCGTGTGTTGGGGCTGTGCACCCTGTCGATCCCCCCGACTCCGGCCACCACCGTGTTGGCCGGCATAAGCAGCCAGCTGTCGACCTACGGCTCGGCGATCCACTCGGACGTCGCCATCGTCAACGCACTCACCGCGTACGGCACCTCCGGTGTGGTCCCGGGCACGTTCCGGGACCTGAACCCGACGCGTTGACCGCTCCTCCTCGGCAACGGGACTACAACAAACGTCCAGAACCTGCGGGGATGGGGTCCAGACCCTAAAGCCGCCACCCCACGCGGCCGACCAGAGGGGTGCAAGCAAGCCAGCGCCGAGGTGCAAGGGCAAACCTCTCGTGAGAGGGGGACGCAAAGCCAGGGACCTCCTCATCGGGAGGCTGCCCAGCCATCACCGGGGTGCACAGCATGACCCCGCGGGAACCCGACGTCCGCGGAGCTGGCCACTCATATTCCATGGTCAAGAGATCCTTAGGAGGAACTCGAATGCTGCAGCGCATGCTCAACCGCCTTCGTGGCGCCAACGACGACGAGAAGGGCTTCACCCTGATCGAGCTCCTGGTCGTCATCCTGATCATCGGCATCCTCGCCGCGATCGCCCTTCCGACCTTCCTGGGTCAGTCGAAGAAGGCCGAGGATTCCTCGGCCAAGTCCGATGCTCGTAACGCGATCACCCAGGTCGAGTCCTGCCTCACGCAGCAGCCGGCCGACTGCACGAACGCGCCGGGCGTGGCGGGCACCGTCACCGTCAGCGCGGTCGTCGACAGTCTGTACAACGTCGTCGCCGCCTCCAAGGACGGCCGTACGTTCACCATCACGAAGACCGGCTCGGGCGAGTTCTCCCGCACCTGTAGCGCGTCCGGCGTCGGCGGCTGCAACTCCTCCGGTGGCTGGTAGCACCTAGCCCCACCGCAGCACTTCCGCAAGGGCGGGCCTCCGGGCCCGCCCTTCGCACGTCCGGACCCACCTCACGTCACCGCCGCACCACGAGAGGAACGCAGATGCCGTCGCTGAGCACCGTCCGTCGCGAGCTCCCTCCGCTGCTCTTCTGCCTCGTCGCGTCGTGCTACCTCGCCGCGATCGGGCTCGTCGACTTCGCCTTCAGCGACTACGACATCGAGGCGCTCCCTTCCGCGACCGCCATCGCCGAGGGCCGGTGGGGCGACTTCTACGACGCTGCGCCGCTCTACGGCGGCTCGCTCCTCCTCCGGGCACCCTTCGCCCGCGTCACCGCCCTGCTCGGCGGCGGTGAGCTGGCCGTCTTCCGCGCCTTCGCCGTGCCGGCGATCCTCGCCGCTGCGGCGCTCGGCATGGTGCTCTTCCATCGTCTCCGCGCACGCTCCCCGCTCGGCGCGTGGGTGGCGCTGGCGCTGTGCATCGTCCATCCGCTCTTCTTCGCGGCTCTCCAGTTCGGGCACGCCGAGGAGCTGCTCGGCGGGGTGCTGTGCGCCGCCGCCGTCGGTGCCGCGATCAGCGGGCGCACGTGGTTGGCGGGTGCGCTGCTCGGCGCGGCCCTGGCGAACAAGGCGTGGGCCGTGTTCGCGGTGGTCCCTGTCCTTTCCGTTCTCCCGACGCACGGTGATCGTCTGCGGGCCGGTGCGATCGCGGGGGTGATCGCCGCGGCGGTCATGGTGCCGCTGGTGCTGGCGGCCGGGCGGGTCACCGAGGGGACGCGGTTGGCCACCTCCTCCGGGACGTTGTTCCACCCGTGGCAGCTCTTCTGGTTCCTCGGCGAGCCCGGCAATCCCACGCCCGGAGCCCCCGAGGGTGCGCGCATCGCTCCGCCGCTGATCGCCAAGCTGACCCATCCGTTGGTCGCACTCGGCGGACTCGGGGTCGGCGCCGTGTGGGCGCTGGCGCGCTCGAGGATCGACGGTGCTCGCGCGAGTGACGCGGCTCTGGCGCTCGCGCTCGCCTTTCTCACCCGCTGTCTCCTCGACACCTGGAGCATCAACTACTACTTCGTCCCGTTCGTCATCGTCCTGCTCACGTGGGAATGCGGGCTCCGGCGTCGCCCGCCGGTCCTGAGCGGAATCGTGGCCCTGGCGACGGCGGCGTCCTTCAACGCTCTGCGCGGGACGCACGTCGACCTCGAGGGGGTGGTGTTCCTCGCGTGGGCGGTCCCACTCTGGTTCCTGCTCTGCGCGCGGCTGTTCGCTCCTCGACGGGTCTCCACCGCGCTTCGAGGTGTCCACGTGACGCTGGCGGCGTCGATGCCGAGCCTCCTCGCCGCCCCGGCTGCCGAGCGTCGCGGACCGACCGAATGGCCGGATGGACTGCCCACGCCGGGATCATCGCGGCCGCCCTCCCAGATCTCTCCGGTCTGAGCGTCGGTGCGTCGCTGAACCGGCTCACGACAGCGACATGGGTTCGAGAACCTACCCAGGATTGGGACCTGGCGTCTAGTCACTCGGCCAGGGCGCTCGTCGGAATCTGATTCTCCGCCGATAGCACGGTGAGATGGCGTTCCGAGCGAGGATCCACGAGGGCGAGGGCGGCTTCATGCTGGTGGAGACCCTCGTCGCCGCCGCGCTCCTGCTCGTCGGCATGTCCGGGATCCTGACGCTCCTCGACAACGCGTCCTCGACCTCTAGGAACACGCAGACGCGGGAGGCGGGCACCGCGCTCCAGCGCGAGGTCATCGAGGCGGCTCGCTCGATCCCCTACGAGCAGATGACCCCCAACACGTTGGCCGGCCTGGTCAGCCAGCGGCCTGGGCTCGGGGACAGCCAGCTCGGCGGGCTGGGATGGACGGTCAACCGCCGCGGGGCCGTCTTCACGATCTCGATCGGCGTGTGCACCGTCGACGATCCGCGGGACGGGATCGGGCCGCACGAGGCCGGCGTCTTCTGCCGCAGCGCCACGGGCGCCAGCACGGAGGAGTGCAGCCAATGGCTCTCGGTCTCCGGCGACCTGCTCACTCCGGTCGGGGGTGCGGGGGCCGGCGTCACGGCCGGGGACTGCGGGATCGATGTCGACCTCAACGGCACCGTCGACGGCCTCGCGGAGCTGACGGCCAGCCTCTGCCTGCTCGGAAGCTGCGGGGTCACACCCGACACCGCTCCGGCTGACTACAAGCGCGTCGTCTCGCTCGTGCGCTGGCCCGGCGGCTGGAACCTGCAGACCACGACGGTCAACTCCCCCGGGAGCGCCGCGGCGCCCGCGGCCACGACGCTGACCGCCACGCCCTCGACGCTGACCACGGGTTCGACCGTCTCGCTGACCGCCACCGTGGCGCCGGCGCCCGCGACCGTCTCGTTCGCCGTCGACGGGCGCCAGGTCGGGACCGGGACGGCCGTCACGCCCGGGACGTGGACCGGCCAGTGGAATCTCGGATCCGTCACCACCACGCCGGGAGCCCAGCCGGCCAACGGGGAGACGCTCGACGGCAGCCGCCTCGTCTCCGCCAAGGGGTTCAATCAGTACGGCCAGTTCGGCGCCACCCGCTCGGCCGCCGTCGTGGTCAACCGGCGCCGGCCGTTCGTCCCCGCCCGCGTCGGGGCCGGGCGCAACGGCACGGTGGTGGAGATCGAGTGGAGCCCGGCCAAGGAGCTCGACGTCGAAGGCCACCGCGTCTACCGCTCCGTCCTCGGGCTGGGACGGACGGAGGTCTGCACACTGGCGCGGGTCACGAGCTGCCGCGACACGAACCCGCCCAACGCCGCTCTGGTGACCTACGAGGTCGTCGCCGTCGACCGCGACCCGCTCGGCAACCTGCGCGAGGGTGACGTCTCCAGCGGCGTGACCGTCACTCAGACCAACCGGCCGCCGCCGCCGCCGACCAACCTCTCGGCCGTCCTGGTCAGCACGGGTGTTCAGCTGACTTGGTCCGCGCCGAGTGGCCCCGACCCGGACCTGGGGGACGCGGTCGACCACTTCAACATCTATCGCGACGGCACGGCCGCCACAGACCGCATCGACCTCACCGACGTGACGAGTACGACGTGGACGGACGCCTCCTCCGGCGGGATTCCGCACAGCTACTACGTGACCGCCGTCGACAAGCACCTGGCCGAGTCGACCGTCCTGGGGCCGGTGACCCGATGAGGGGCGAGCGCGGCGAGGTGTCGCTGACCGCGCTGCTCATGGCCTCGG
>JACDAP010000023.1 GCA_013695395.1 Solirubrobacterales bacterium | reverse complement strand
GAGGGAGCCTCCGCGACGGCGGGAGCGGGAGCGGCCGGCGGCTCCTCGACCTGAGGGTCGGGCGCGACGGCTGTCTCGGCGGCGGGTGCGTCGTCCTCGGCGGGCGGGGTGGGCTCGGGCGAATCGGGCGTGGGGGTCATGGAAACAGACTGTGCGAGGCATCGCGCGAGCGACGCCGTGAGGGGCGGGGACAGGCCAAGTAAACCCGATTCACGCTCCCCGCGTTCGTGCCACCGCGAGTGACGGGCGCACACCCACCGGTGTACCTTGCGGGTATTGAACAGTACCTCTAAGGTACGCAGCGATGGGTACCAGCTCTCTCGTCGCCGAGCACCCGAGTCTCGCCTCCGCTCGCGACAGCAGCGTCTCCCCCGCCCGCGCCCGCCTCCTCGACGCGATCGCCCGGGTCAGCGCCCAGCGCGGGTACGCCGCGGCCACTGTCGCCGACATCGTCCGCGCCGCCGGCGTCTCGCGCTCGACCTTCTACGAGGAGTTCACCTCCAAGGAGGCGCTCTTCCTCGAGAGCTACCGCCACGGGGTCGATGTGCTCGTCGCCCGTGTCGCGGCTGCCGTGGCCGGTGCGCCCGATTGGCAGGCGCAGTTGCGCGCGGGCGTGCGGGCGTACCTGGCGGCGCTCGAGGACGAGCCCCAGTTCGCTCGCGCGTACCTGCTCGAGGTGCACAGCGCCGGGCGCGCCGCGCTCGACGCCCGCGCCGAGGCGCTCACCCGCTTCGCCGAGCGCTACGAGCAGACCTTCGCCGCCGCCCGGCGCGAGCACCCCGGTCACCGCAGGCCGCCCAAGGAGGCGCTTCTCGTCCTCTGCGCCGGCACCGAGCAGCTCCTCGCCGAGCGCCTGCGCGAACGTGAGGAGCCGAGCTTCTCGGGGCTGGAGGACGTCTTCTGCGACTGCGCGCAGTCCCTGCTGCACGGCCCCGCCCCGTCCCCGAGGAAAAGGAAGTGACATGGACCTGACGTTCACCGAGACCGAGCTCGCGTTCCGCGACGAGCTGCGGGCCTGGTTCGAGGCCAACCCACCCGGCGAGGAGCCGGCCGGCGACGACGCCCACTACGCCTGGGCCCGTGACTGGCAGCGCCGCCTCCACGAGGGCGGCTGGGCCGGCGTGCACTGGCCGACCGAGTACGGCGGCCGCGGCGCCTCCCTGTTCGAGACGGCGATCTTCTTCGAGGAGCTCGGCCGGGCGAACGCGCCGCTCCCGGCCAACGTGCTGGGCCTCCTGCTGGGCGGCCCGACCGTCATGTTCTGGGGCACCGAGGCGCAGAAGGAGCGCTACCTGATGCCGATCCTGAGCGCCGAGGAGATCTGGTGCCAGGGCTTCTCCGAGCCCGACGCGGGCTCCGACCTGGCCGCGGTGAAGACCACGGCGGTCAAGGACGGCGACGAGTGGGTCATCCACGGCCAGAAGGTGTGGACCTCCGGCGCCCAGTACTCCAAGTGGTGCATGCTCGTCGCCCGGACCGACCAGGACGTCCCCAAGCACAAGGGACTCACCTACTTCCTGATGGACATGGAGCAGCCGGGCGTCGAGGTGCGGCCGCTCGTGCAGATCACCGGCGAGGCCGAGTTCAACGAGCTCTTCATCGACGGTGCGCGGATCCCCGACGAGAACGTCGTCGGCGGGGTCGGCAACGGCTGGAAGGTCGCGCTCACGACGCTCATGAACGAGCGCGCGGGCCTAGCGTTCTTCCTCCAGGTCCGGATGCGCCAGCAGCTCGACAAGCTGATCGACGTCGCGGCGGAGAACGGTGCGCTCGACGACCCGCGGATCGCCGACAAGCTCGCCGACCTGCACGTCCGCTGCGAGACCCTCCGCCTGATGGCCTTCAAGGGGCTCTCGACGATCGAGAAGTACGGCCAGCCGGGCCCTGAGGGCTCGCTGGCCAAGTGGTTGTGGAGCGAGAGCAACCAGCAGCTCGCCCAGCTCGGGGCCGACATCGTCGGTGCCGACGCGCTGCTCGACGGCACCCCCTGGGCCTACGAGCTGCTGCGCGCCCGCGGCAACTCGATCGAGGGCGGCACCACCGAGATCCTCAAGAACATCGTGGCCGAGCGCGTGCTCGCCCTTCCCCGAGCCAAGTAGGAGGAGCCATGAACTTCGACCTCTCCCAGGACCAGCACGACATCAAGCGCACCGCGCGCGACCTGCTCACCGCCCGCTCCGGCTTCGACCGCGTCCGCGCGGCGGCCGAGGGCGGCGGCGAGGACGCGGCGCTGTGGAGCGAGCTCTGCGAGCTCGGCTGGCCAGGCATCGCGGTCAGTGAGGAGCACGGCGGCTCCGGCCTCGGGATGGTGGAGCTCGCGGTGATCACCGAGGAGCTCGGCTTCGCCTGCGCGCCCGTCCCCTTTCTGGGCACCGCCCTGGCGGCGACCGTCCTCGAGGCCGCGGGCACGTCCGAGCAGCAGGAGCAGTGGCTCGAGAGCCTCGCGACCGGCCGCCGGGCGGGGGCCGTGGCCTCCGGCTCCCGGGACGCGGTCGTCCCGGGAG
>JACDAP010000012.1 GCA_013695395.1 Solirubrobacterales bacterium | reverse complement strand
GTGTCGCCAACCTGCCCGAGGGCACGGAGATGGTCATGCCGGGCGACAACGTCCAGATGGAGATCGAGCTCATCCAGCCGATCGCCATGGATCCGGGCCTGCGGTTCGCCATCCGTGAGGGTGGCCGGACGGTCGGCTCGGGCGTCGTGACCGAGGTCATCGCCTAGCCTCACCTGTAAAGCAGCACCGCAGCACCCGTCGCAAGACGGTGTCGGGGCGGGTCGCACAGCGCGATCCGCCCCGGTGCGCGGGAGGGAGGAGCCCGGGAGGGCCGCCCCGACGAACACGCACCGCAGGACCGGGAGCCCGCCGCCGGCGCAAGCACCCAGCAGGAACAACACACCAGTCCCCGGACGGAAAGCAGCGCCCCATGGCCACGGCCACCCAGAACAAGATTCGCATCCGCCTGAAGGCGTACGACCACTCGGCCATCGAGGCGGCCGCCAAGGAGATCGTCGAGACCGCGACCCGCACGGGCGCCACGGTCTCCGGTCCCGTGCCGCTGCCGACCGAGAAGAACATCTACTGCGTCATCCGCGGTCCGTTCAAGGACAAGGACTCGCGCGAGCACTTCGAGATCCGCACCCACAAGCGGCTCATCGACATCCTGCAGCCCACGCCGAAGACGGTCGACTCGCTCCAGCGGCTCGACCATCTGCCGGCGGGCGTCGACATCGAGATCAAGCTGGTCGGCTGATGCCCGGGATCCTCGCCAAGAAGCTGGGCATGACCCAGGTGTTCGCCGAGGACGGCCGCGTCGAGCGCGTCACCGTCCTCGAGGCCGGCCCCTGCCCGGTCACCGCCGTGCGCACCGAAGAGACCGACGGCTACACCGCCGTCCAGCTCGCCTTCGGCGCCTCCAAGGAGAAGCACCTCACCAAGGCCGAGCTCGGCCACCTGCGCAAGGCGGATTCCGCCCCGATGCGCCACCTCGTCGAGTTCCGTGACGAGTCGGGCCTCTCGATCGGCGACACCGTCACCGTCGAGGCCTTCGAGACCGGCCAGAAGGTCAAGGTCGCCGGCACCTCGAAGGGCAAGGGCTTCCAGGGCACGATCAAGCGCCACGGCTTCGCCTCCGGGCCGAAGTCGCACGGCTCGCACAACGTGCGCGCCCCCGGCTCGATCGGCGCCTCCGCCTGGCCCGCCCGCGTGATGAAGGGCATCCGCGGCCCCGGCCAGATGGGCAACAAGCGCATCACCCAGAAGGGGCTCACCATCGTGCAGATCGACGCCGAGCAGAACCTGCTCCTGGTCCGCGGGGCCGTTCCCGGCTCTCGCAACGGCATGGTGGAGGTGCGCACCGATGCCTAGCGCGAAGAACATCTCGACCGCCAAGGACGTCGAGCTCGACGAGACCGCCTTCGGGGCGGCCTTCCACGGCCCGCTCGTCCACGAGTCGGTCCGCGCGGAGCTCAACGCCCGTCGCCAGGGCACGCACTCCACCAAGACCCGCGGGAACGTCCGCGGCGGTGGCGCGAAGCCGTGGCGCCAGAAGGGCACGGGCCGCGCCCGCGCCGGCTCCTCGCGCTCCCCGATCTGGACGGGCGGCGGCACGATCTTCGGGCCCCAGCCGCGCAGCTACACGTTCAAGGTCAACCGCAAGGAGAAGCGGGTCGCGTTCCGCTCGGCGCTCTCCGTGCACGCCGAGCGCGGCACGATCGCCGTCTTCGACGCGGGCTCCTTCGAGAACCCGGCGACGAAGGCCGCCGCCAAGCTCGTCGGTGACTGGGGCGTCAAGGGCTCGGTGCTCGTCATCCTCACCGAGGCCGACCGCAACGCCGCGCTCTCCTTCCGGAACCTCAAGCAGGTGCGCGCCGTGATCCCGGCCGAGGGCACCGGCGTCGCCGACCTCATCGGCGCGGCGAACGTCCTGGCCTCGCCGGCGGCGATCGACGAGCTCACGGCCCGCGCCAACACCCGCCGTCCGGCTTCGCCGGCCGAGGGCACAGGCGGCGCCTCGAAGACCACGACTCCTACCCATCCGTCGGCTTCGCCGACGGATGGCACAAGCGAGGAGGCCTAGGTCATGGACGCCAGCCAGGTCATCATCCGTCCCGTCGTCAGCGAGAAGTCCTACGTTCTCGCGTCGGCCGACAAGTACACGTTCCGCGTCCACCCGGACGCGCACAAGACCCAGATCCGCCAGGCCGTCGAGGAGCTCTTCGAGGTCAAGGTGGTCGCGGTCCGCACGATCTCCGTCAAGTCCAAGCCGAAGCGGCGTGGGCTCTACCAGGGGCGCACGCGCACCTGGAAGAAGGCGATCGTGCAGGTGCGCCCCGGCGACTCCATCCCGATCTTCCAGGGCCTTCAGGGCCTCGAGGGATAAGCCATGGCCATTCGCAAGCCCAAGCCGACCAGCGCAGGTATGCGCTTCGTCAGCTACCCCGATTTCAGCGAGATCACCAAGACGACGCCGGAGAAGTCCCTCACCGAGGGGCTCAAGAAGTCCGGCGGCCGCAACGCTCACGGTCGCAAGACCTCGCGGCATCGCGGCGGCGGCGCCAAGCGGCTCTACCGGACGATCGACTTCAAGCGTCGTCGCGACGGGATCCCCGCCAAGGTCGCCGCGATCGAGTACGACCCGAACCGGACCGCGTACATCGCGCTGCTGCACTACGTCGACGGCGTGAAGGCCTACATCCTCGCCCCGGCGCGGCTGCAGGTCGGCGCGACGGTCGTCTCGGGCCCCGGCTCGGACATCCGCACCGGCAACTGCCTGCCGCTCGTCAACATGCCGATCGGCACCGTGGTCCACAACGTCGAGCTCCAGCCCGGCCGCGGTGGCCAGCTCGGTCGCTCCGCGGGCACCTCGATCCAGCTGATGGCCAAGGACGGCGACATGGCGACCCTCCGCCTGCCCTCCGGCGAGATGCGCCTCGTGCGCAGCGAGTGCCGGGCGACGGTCGGGGCGATCGGCAACGCCGAGCACCAGAACGTCAAGATCGGCAAGGCGGGCCGCAAGCGCCACATGGGCGTGCGTCCGCAGACCCGTGGCGTGGCCATGAACCCGGTCGACCACCCGCACGGCGGCGGCGAGGGTTCGACGACCGCCGGCCGGCACCCGGTCACCCCCTGGGGCGTGCCGACGCTGGGATACCGCACTCGTAAGAAGAACAAGGCCTCCGACCGCTACATCGTGCGCGGTCGCCGGCGTGGGAAGGGCAAGCGCTAGTGGCCCCTCCTGCATATCCTCGCACGCTTGGAACGACCGTCGATCACCACCCGGCGGCGTCCTCGCTCAGTCGTGTGGCAAGGCCACACTCCTTCACTGCGTCCTTGCCGGGCGGCGCCGACAGCCGCCCCAGGCGCACGACGATCTACAAGAGGGACCACGCATGAGCCGCTCGAGCAAGAAGGGCCCGTGGGTCGAGGAGCGTCTGATGGCGCGCATCGACAAGCAGAACACGGACAACACCAAGCAGATGGTCAAGACCTGGTCGCGTGCGTCCACGATCTTCCCCGAGATGGTCGGCCACACCATCGCCGTTCACGACGGGCGCAAGCACGTGCCCGTGTTCGTGAGCGAGTCGATGGTCGGCCACAAGCTCGGCGAGTTCGCTCCGACGCGCACCTACCGTGGCCACGCCGACACCGGGAAGCGCCGCTGATGGCTGCCGACGACCCCAAGGATCCCGAGGAGACCACGGCCCCTACCCCGTCGCCAGACGCCTCCGAGACGACCGTCGCGGACGCCCCGGCGGCCGACGTCGAGAAGCCGGCGACCTCGGACGAGGACGTCGTGAAGGCGACCGACGAGGTCCCCAAGGACGAGGCGCCCGCCGCCGCTACCCCGGCCAAACCGAAGCCTGCCGCGCGCAAGCGCGACAAGAAGACCCCAGCCGCCGCGATCAAGCGCGACAAGCACGGCCGTCCCGTCGTCGACGGTCCCGTCGTGCAGGCCCAGGCCAAGTACGTGCGCACCTCCGCCCGCAAGGCGCGGCTGGTCTGCGACCACATTCGCGGCAAGTCCGTCGATGATGCGGTGGCGATCCTGGCTCACACGCCGCGCGCCGTCGCCGAGGACTGGGAGAAGCTCCTGAAGTCCGCGGTGGCCAACGCGGAGCACAACCACGAGCTGCTCGGCGACGATCTGAAGATCCACGCCGTGTTCGCCGACGAGGGGCCGACGCTCAAGCGTTTCCGCCCGCGGGCCATGGGCCGAGCGACGCCGATCCGCAAGCGGACGAGCCACCTGACGATCCAGCTCACCCCGAAGGAGCAGTAGACATGGGCCAGAAAGTCCATCCCGAGTCCATGCGCGTGGGGTACATCCACGACTGGAAGTCCAACTGGTTCAACGAGAAGAACTTCTCGGACTACCTCTACGAGGACGTCAAGATCCGGGAGTACATCCAGGGTCGCCTCGCGCACGCCGGCCTCTCGGACATCACGATCCGCAAGGACGCCAACGAGGTCGAGGTGAACATCCACACCGCGCGCCCGGGCATCGTCATCGGCAAGTCCGGCTCCGAGGTAGACCAGGTCCGCAAGGACCTGCACAAGCTCACCGACAAGTCGGTGAAGGTCAACATCCTCGAGATCAAGCGCCCCGAGCTCGACGCCAAGCTCGTCGCGCAGTCGATCGCGGAGCAGCTCGTCAACCGCGTCGCCTTCCGCCGCGCGATGAAGCGCGCGCTCACGAGCGCCATGCGCTCCGGCGCCAAGGGCTGCAAGGTCCAGGTCGGCGGCCGCCTCGGCGGCGCCGAGATGGCCCGGACCGAGTCCTACTCGGACGGTCGCGTGCCGCTGCACACCATGCGCGCGGACATCGACTACGGCTTCTTCGAGGCCAAGACGACCTTTGGTCGCATCGGCGTGAAGTGCTGGATCAACAAGGGCGAGATCATGCCCGAGGGCTTCAGCGGCGCCGACCTCACCGAGCTCGACGCGCCGGCCC
>JACDAP010000578.1 GCA_013695395.1 Solirubrobacterales bacterium | reverse complement strand
GCTCCCGCCAGGCGTCCACGACGGCAGCGGCCATGCGGTCGGCCGACCACCGTTCGGCGCTCTGCCGCCCGGTGACGCGCGGGTCCGCGGCGGCGAGGTGGGCGTGGGCGAGCGCGCGCCAGCGGTCGCGGTCGAACGGAGCGCAGAGGGTGCCCCCGATCCCGGCGAGGGCGGCGGCGTGGACGCCTACGGGCGTGGTGAGCACGGGGACGTCGCAGGCGAGCGCCTCGAGCGCGGCCAGGCCGAAGCCCTCCGCCTCGGTGGGGAGGACGACCGCGTTGGCGGCGTTGACCCACAACGGGACCCGCGCCGGATCGACCCCACCGAGCGAGAGCAGGCGGGCACCGTCCGCCACGTCCATCGCCCGGTCGTGGCGCTTGCCGGGGCGGGCCGGATCGGCCGGGAAGAGCAGGCACGGCTCCTCGGGCGGCAGCCCGAGCTCCTCGCGGGCCTCGCGCCGACCGATGGGCCTGAAGCGCTGGGTGTCCACGCCGCACGGCAGGACCCGGACGTCGTACCCGCCGGGGACCGCCGCGGCGAGCTCCTCGCTCACGGCGGCGATGAGCGCCATCCGCCCGAGCGCCGCCGCGGTGATCCGGCGTGAACGTGGGTGGCGGACATCCGTGCCGTGGAGGGTGAGCGCCCGCGGCGCGGCCCCGCCGAGCGCGAGCGCCACCCAGGCGGAGAGCCCGAAGTGGGCGTGGACGACGTCGTAGTCCTCCCCGCGGTGGAGGCGGCGGATCTCCCGCGCGGCGCGGGCGTAGCCGCCCGGAGGGAAGGCGAAGACCTCGACCTCGACCCCGTTCTGACGACGGAGCGCGTCGACCTGGTCGCGCACGAAGGCGCCGAGCGCGGGCTGCTCGGGCGAGGGCCACATGTTCGTGACGATCAGGGCACGCATTCGGCACAGATTGTCCACATGTCGGCGTAGATCCGTGACACCGACCCGCGAGAGCCTTCCTGGCATCCACCGACCAACCACCGCCCGGGAGGGTTCCACCATGCTGCTGCGCTGCTTCGTCCGACTCAACCTGATGCTCACGACCACCGTCGATCTGCTCGCCGGGCGGCTCCACGCCGCGCAGGCCCAGCGCGGGCAGGCGACTGTCGAGTACGTGGCGCTGATCCTGCTCGTCGCGGGGGTGCTGGCCGTTGCCGTCACTGCGGCGAACGCCAAGAACTTCGACCTCGGTCAGACCGTCGCGGACCAGCTGAACTCCGCGGTCAGGAAGGTGAGCGGCGGCAAGAAGTGACCGGAACGGGCGGCCGGGGTCCTCTCCGGCCCCGTCGCACCCCGGGGGCGGCAGCGCCGCGACTACGATCCCGCCGTGGCCCTCCCGCCCTCGCATCCCGGTGACCGGCCGATCGCCGTCTTCGACTCGGGGGTCGGCGGGCTCACGGTCCTCCACGAGCTGCTGGTGCGGCTGCCGACGGAGGACTTCGTCTACCTCGCCGACACCGCGCGTTTCCCCTACGGAAACCGATCCCAGGCCGAGCTCGAGCAGTTCAGCCTCGAGATCGCCGAGGAGCTGCTGCGCCACCAGGCCAAGCTGCTCGTGGTCGCCTGCAACTCGGCCACCGCCGCGGCACTCCCGGCGCTCCAGGCGCGGATGATGCAGACGACGCTCGGCGTCGACGCGATCGGTGTGGTGAAGCCCGGCGGCGTGCATGCGGTGGCTGCGACCCGCAACGGACGGGTCGGGATCCTCGCCACACCCGCGACGGTGGCCTCCGGCGCCTATCTCGAGGCCGTCGCCGCCGCCGACCCGCACGTCGCGGTCACCCAGGTCGCCTGCCCGGACCTCGCCCCGCTCATCGAGGAGGGCTTCCCCTACGACGAGCAGGTCGTCGAGACGGTGCGCCGCTACGTCGCGCCGCTCCGAGAGGCCGGCGTCGACACGGTCGTGCTCGGCTGTACCCACTACCCGCTCGTGCGCCCGATGCTCCAGCGGATGCTCGGGCCCGACGTGACGATCATCGCCTCCGGGGAGCCCCTCGCGCGGCAGGTCTCCCACGTCCTCGGTGCGCGTGGCCTGGCGAGCGGACGGGAGCGCGAGGGCGACTACGCGTTCCTCTGCACCGGCGCGCCCGAGGGCTTTCGCACCCTCGGCACCCGCTTCCTGCAGATGCCGCTCGGCCGCGTCGAGCAGGTCGCGCTGGGCGGCGGAGCGCTCCCCGCCGGGCCGTCGCCCACCTCGGGCGAGGCTCCCGCGGGGCGCTCCCTCGGCGTCACGGGACGGCCCGCCTGATGCGGCTCGTGCTTGCCACCCGGAACCCGCACAAGCTCGAGGAGCTTGCCGCGATGCTCTCGAGCACGAGCTCGTCGGCCTCCCCGACCACCTGGAATCGCCGGAGGAGACCGGCGCGACGTTCGCCGAGAACGCGCTCATCAAGGCCCGCACCGCCGCCGGCGCGCTCGGGGTGCCGGTGATCGCCGACGACTCCGGTCTGGAGGCCGCCGCCCTGGACGGCGCGCCCGGTGTGTACTCCGCGCGCTACGCGGGGCCGCACGCGTCCGACGGCGAGAACCTCGCGAAGCTCCTGCGCGAGGCGCCGGGGGGCAGCGCGCTGGCCTACGTCTGTGCGATCGCCTACGTCGACCCGGCGGCGGCAGCGGCGTGGACGGTCGAGGATCGCTGCACCGGCACGCTCACCGAACCGCGGGGAAGCGGCGGCTTCGGCTACGACCCTGCATTCCTGCCCGACGACGTGCTCGACGCGGATCGGCCGAGCCGGACGATGGCCGAGCTCACCCCGGCCGAGAAGGCCGCGATCTCCCACCGGGGCCGGGCGGTGGCCCGCCTGCGGGAGCGGCTCGGGTGAGGCACACGCTGCTCGCGGTCCCGGTCGAGCCGGCGGTGCGTCCGGACGGCCCCGAGCCGGGCCGGCGCTCGAGCGCCGCCGCGCTCTCGATCGTCTCGAACTCCTGCCTGATCCTGCTCAAGGTGATCGCCGGGACGGTCACCGGTTCGGTGGCGCTGCTCACCGAGGCGCTCCACTCGAGCTTCGATCTCGTCGCCTCCGTGGTGGCGTTCGTCTCGGTTCGCAAGGCCGACGAGCCCGCCGACGACGATCACCCGTACGGACACGAGAAGTTCGAGGACATGGCCGCCGCCATCGAGGGGATGCTGATCCTCGTCGGCTCGGGCGTCATCGTCTTCGAGTCGGTCCGGCGCCTGGTCGTCGGGGGCGAGGTGAAGGCGCTCTGGTTCGGGATCGCCGTGCTCGCCTTCTCGGTCGTGGTGAACCTCGTCGTCTCCGCACGCCTCTCCGACCGCTCCCGCGAGACCGGTTCGCCGGCCCTGGAGGCCGACGCGGCCCATCTGCGGACCGACGCCGCGACCTCCGGCGGCGTGCTCGTCGGGCTCACGCTGGTCGAGCTCACCGGCGCCGTCTGGCTCGACCCGGTGGTCGCGCTCATGGTCGCCGCGGCGATCGTCGTGGCCGGGGTGCGGATCCTGCGCTCCTCCTCCCGGGTGCTGATCGACGAGGCCCTCCCGGCCGCCGAGCTCGACGCGATCGTCGAGGAGGTCCGGCGCTTCGGCCCGCGCGGCGTCGCGGGGTTCCACAAGCTGCGCGCCCGGCGGGCCGGCGCCCGCCGCTACGTCGACCTCCACGTCCAGTTCCGCTCCGGGACCACGCTTGAGGGCGCGCACGAGGCCTCTCACGCGCTGCAGGACGCGATCCGGCGCCGGGTCGGCGGCGCCGACGTGCTGATCCACCTCGAGCCGGAGGCGAGTGTCGTGCCCGGCACCGAGGTCCCGCCGGGCTGCCCGAGCCTCCCGCCGCGCGTCAGCGAAGATTGATCGCGGCGCTGGCGCCGACGGCCAAGGCGAGCGCGCCGTAGCCCTGGTAGCCCGCGATGAACAGCAGCACCGTGAGCATGGCGCAGGCGCCGACGGTGAGGATCCAGGCGATGCGGTTCAGCGGCGTCACCCGACCATCCTCGCGGATCGGCCAGACGGCCGCCGTCGCGGCCGCGTCCGGGGCGCGCTCTACCGTCTTCGCGATGAGCGCTCCCTTCGGCCAGCGGCTCGCCGCCGCGGTCGCGGCACGCGAGTCCAACATCGTCCTCGGCCTCGACCCCGACCCGATGCGCCTGTGGCCCGGAGCCCTCGCCGCCGCCGGGGACGGCCCCCCCGAGCAGCGCGTCGCCCGCACGGTGCTGGCGCACTGCCACCTGGTGATCGATGCGGTCGCTCCCGCGGTGGTCGCGGTCAAGCCCCAGGTCGCCTGCTTCGAGCGGCTCGGTGCGCAGGGCCGCACCGTGCTCGGCGCGGTCTGCGACCACGCCCGTGAACGCGGCCTGCTGGTGATCGCCGACGCCAAGCGCGGTGACATCGACGTCTCCGCCCGGGCCTACGCCGAGGCGTTCCTGGGCCGCACCGCGACGCCGTACGGGCCGATCGAGGGGCTCGGGGCCGACGCCCTCACCGCCAACGCCTACATGGGCGCCGACACCGTCGAGGCGCTCCTGGCCGTCGCCCGCCCGGAGGGCCGCGGCCTGTTCGTCCTCGTGAGGACCTCCAACCCGGGTGCCGCCGACCTGGAGGACCTTCCCACCGGTCCGGACGGGGTCCCGGTGTGGGCCCGGGCGGCCGAGCTCGTCGCGGGCCTCGGTGGCGCCGACTCGCTCAGCGACGTGGGCGCCGTCGTGGGCGCGACCGCACCCGAGCACGTCTCCCGGCTCCGGGAGCTGATGCCGCGTACGCCGTTCCTGTTGCCCGGCGTCGGGGCGCAGGGGGGTCGGGTGGAGG
>JACDAP010000570.1 GCA_013695395.1 Solirubrobacterales bacterium | reverse complement strand
GTCCGCGCCCGTGCACCCCGGCAGGCCGCAGCGACGGCAGCGCGGGTCCTCCAGCCACGGCAGCGCGCGTCGGCAGCCCGGGCAGACGTCGAAGCCCGCGGCACCGCAGGCCAGGCAGGTCGCAGGGGCGAGGAGATCGCGCAGACGGAGCACCCCGCGAATGCTCCGCCGCACCGGTGACACGCGGCAAGACGCAAGCGTCATGACTGTGCACCGGAAGGGCGGAGAACAAGCCATTCCGGCCAGCCTGGACCACCGGTCGCCTGACACCCTGTCGAAACTCGACAACATGCTGTTGACATCTCGTCTCCAAGCCGCCACAGTCGAAGACGGAAGCACCTCTCACCGTCATATCAACGAAGCACTTCTGGAGGCATTCGATGCAGATCGAGCTCAAGGGTCGCAACGTTCCGGTCACCGACGAACTGCGGGAGCACGTCCGCAAGCGGTTCGCCAAGGTCGACAGGCAGGTGAACGACTCCGCCCAGCTCGAGGTCG
The DNA here is from genome assembly GCA_013695395.1 of Solirubrobacterales bacterium. Taxonomy (GTDB): domain Bacteria; phylum Actinomycetota; class Thermoleophilia; order Solirubrobacterales; family Solirubrobacteraceae; genus Paraconexibacter. The sequence goes on along the minus strand of JACDAP010000570.1, from coordinate 10,156 downwards.
AGCTCTTCCGAGAGCGCAATCCGTCCGTCCCCGACAAGGAGCGTGTCGACGTCACGCTCTACATGAAGGGGATCACGCTGCGCGCGAGCGACAACTCGCGCGACATGCGCCACGCCATCCACCTGTGCGAGCAGGAGCTCAGCCGCCAGGTCAAGCGCCACTGCGACAAGCGGCGCAAGCGGCGTGAGTTCCGCCACCACGAGAGCTTCGGCGCAGAGGGCGCGTCGGTCACGATCTGACGCCCTCACGCAGGGTCGCGGGGCGCCCTTCGGGGCAGCCCCCGACCCCGCGCCGAACCCCCGTCCGGGCGCGCACCCGCTGCTAGCCTCGATGCCATGGGGATCCTCGATCGCGCCCTGAACCTGGGCGAGGCAAAGCAGTTCAAGTCCTACGAGCGGCGCGTCTCGTTGATCGATGCGTTCGAGCCCGAACTGGAGCTCGAGGACGACGCGGAGCTGCAGGAGCGGTTCGCCGAGCTGATGCGCCGGGTGCGGGAGGACGGGGTCTCGCTCGACGCCGCGCTCCCCGAGTCCTTCGCCATCACCCGTGAGGCCGCCAAGCGGGTCATGGGGATGCGGCACTTCAAGGTGCAGCTGATCGGCGGCATGGTCCTCCACGGCGGCAACATCGCTGAGATGAAGACCGGCGAGGGCAAGACGCTCACCGGCACGCTGGCCATCGTCCTGAACGCGCTCGCGGGCAAGGGAGTCCACGTCGTCACCGTCAACGACTACCTCGCGCGCCGCGACGCCGAGTGGATGATGCCGCTCTACTCGTTCCTCGGCCTGTCCGTCGGGATCCTCCAGAACATGCAGGAGGGGGAGGCGAAGGCCGCCTCCTACGTCGCTGACATCACCTACGGCACGAACTCCGAGTTTGGCTTCGACTACCTGCGCGACAACATGGCGACCGACCTGACCGACAAGGTCCAGCACGGCGGCCGGGTGCAGGAGATCACCAACGAAGACGGCTCGGTCACGCGCAAGGCACTCGCCACCCACAACTACGCGGTCGTCGACGAGGTCGACAACATCCTGATCGACGAGGCCCGCACGCCGCTGATCATCTCCGGCGCCCCCGAGGCCGCCGGCGACCTGTACGAGAAGTTCGCGAAGCTCGCCCCGAAGATGAAGTCCGGCAAGCGGCCGGAGAACATGGACCCGCGGATGAAGAAGGACTTCGTCGCGGACTTCGACTTCGAGTTCGAGGAGAAGCACAAGACCGTCGCGGTCACCGAGCAGGGCGTCGAGAAGGCCGAGCGCTTCCTCGGCATCGACCACCTGTACCGCGCGGAGAACGGCCCGCTCGTCAACCACCTCCACCAGGCCCTCAAGGCCGAGGCGCTCTACAAGCGCGACGTCGACTACGCGGTCGTCGACGGCGAGTGCATGATCATCGACGAGTTCACCGGCCGCATCATGGAGGGCCGCCGCTGGTCGGAGGGGCTGCACCAGGCGATCGAGGCCAAGGAGGGGGTGCACGTCCAGGAGGAGAACCAGACGATGGCCACCGTCACCCTCCAGAACTACTTCCGCCTCTACGACAAGCTCAGTGGCATGACCGGCACCGCCCTCACCGAGGCGACCGAGTTCATGAAGATCTACAAGCTCGGCGTCGTCCAGATCCCGACGAACATGCCGATGGTCCGCCTGGACCGCAACGATCAGGTGTACAAGACGCGGGACGGCAAGTGGTCGGCCGTCGCGCGCGAGATCGCCGCGCGGCACGAGGCGGGCCAGCCCGTGCTCGTCGGCACGATCTCCGTCGAGACCTCCGAGCTCCTCGGCCGTCAGCTCGCGGAGATGGGCATCACGCACACGGTGCTGAACGCCAAGCCCGAGTTCGCCGAGCGCGAGGGTCAGATCGTCGCTGAAGCCGGCCAGCCGGGCGCGGTGACGATCGCCACGAACATGGCGGGCCGCGGCGTCGACATCAAGCTCGGCGGCAACGCCGAGCACCTGACCGAGATGGAGCTCGCCAAGCTCGGCTACACGTCCGAGGATCCCGAGTACCAGGCCCAGTTCGACGCGATCCTCCCGAAGCTCGTCGCGCGTGTGGAGGAAGACCACGACAAGGTCGTGGAGGCCGGCGGCCTCTTCATCGTCGGCACCGAGCGCCACGAGTCGCGGCGGATCGACAACCAGCTCCGCGGCCGCTCCGGTCGCCAGGGCGACCCGGGCGAATCGCGCTTCTTCCTCTCCGCCGAGGACGACCTCGTCCGCCTCTTCGCGGGGGACCGCATCTACAAGATCCTCGACCGCCTCGGCGAGTACGACGAGGACGGCAACGAGATGCCGATCGAGGCGGGGATCCTCTCCAAGCAGATCGAGAAGGCCCAGAAGAAGGTCGAGGAGCAGAACTTCCTCCAGCGCAAGCGCGTCCTCGAGTACGACGACGTGATGAACGAGCAGCGCCGGATCATCTACGAGTATCGCGACGGGGTCCTCGAGGGCAAGGACATGGGCGAGTCCGCCCGCGTCCAGATCAACGACGTCGTCGGCCGCATGGTCGACGAGTTCACCCCCGGTGACTACGTCGAGGAATGGGATCTCGAGGGGCTCTTCACCGCCCTGGGCGCCATCTGGCCCGTGGGCACGACGGCTGAGCAGGTGACCGCCGAGTCGTGGTCGGGCGAGGAGCTGCGCGAGAAGCTCGGCGGCGACGCCATCGCCCTGTACGACGAGCGCGAAAAGGAGCTCGGGAACGAGCTCATGCGCGCGCTGGAGCGCTATCTGCTGCTCCAGATCATCGACGAGAAGTGGCGCGAGCACCTCTACGACATGGACTACCTGCGCGAGGGCATCCACCTGCGAGGTTTCGCCCAGATCGAGCCGATCGTTGCCTACAAGAATGAGGCCTTCGACCTCTTCACCGACCTCATGAACACGATCTGGGCCGACTTCGCCCGGATGATCTACAACGTCGAGGTCAACGTCGAGGAAGACCCGGAGCGGGCGCTGCCCGAGCAGCGTGGGCTCGCGGCGGACGGGAACATGCAGTACACCAGCGGCGCGAACGCGGCGCCGTCGAGCTACGCCGAGGCGGACGGCCCGCTGGGCGACCCCGAGCCGGTCCCTGCCGTGCAGCAGCGCCGGCTCGACGAGCACGAGACGCTCGGGCGCAACGACGCATGCTGGTGCGGCTCGGGCAAGAAGTTCAAGAAGTGCCACGGCGCCGCCTGAGCCCCGCGCGCCGACGACCGGATCCGTCGGCGTCGACGGGAAGGCCGAACGTGTAGCTTCGCTAAAGCCTTGGTCCCCTACGGCTCCACCCCGTCCGAGCGAGTGGTCATGGCGCGTGCCCTCGCGGTGTTCTTCGGCGCCGGCGGTGCGCTCGTCCTGCTCACGCTGGTGCTGCCCCACGCCGAGGACGCGAACGAGTTGGGGGTCGCGATCCCGCCGATCATCGCGTTCGTGGTCACCGGCGTGCTGCTCGGGCTCGGGAGCCGTGCGAGCGTGCTGACGTTGCAGATCTTCCTCTTCGGCGGCAGCCTGCTGATCACCGGCGTGATCCTGTACGGGGGGTCGGGCGCGGTGCTCTACCCGGTGCTCTACCTGCTCGTCTCGAGCTACGCGTTCTTCTTCCTCCGGCTGCGGCTGGCGCTCATCCAGGTGGGGGCCTCCGGGGCGCTCTACGGGCTTCTGCTGCTCTTCACCGACGACACCCGCCTTGAGGCCGGGATGTGGGTGATGGTCGTCGGGACGGTCACGATCGGCGGGTTGCTCGTCGGCCGGATGGTCGCGGCGGTGCGCGCCCAGGCCGCAGACGTCGCGGCCGTCTCTCAGATGGCCGGCGGCACCGACGTGACCAAGGCGCTGCGCGCGACCTGCGAGGGGGTCGTGGCCTCGCTCGGTGCGGACGTGGCGATCATGTTGCGCCCGGCCGAGGGCGGCGGTGGCCTGACGGTCGAGGCGATGGCGGGCTCGGCCGAATCCGGCCAGGTCTTCGGCGGGGACGCGGCGCGGCTGGCGCTCGAGCGGGCGTTCACGCGCGGCGAGGTCGCGGAGATGGAGAGCGACGAGCTGCCCCGCGGGCTGCACCGCTTCGACGGCGTCAAGCTCGGCCTCGCCCAGCCGGTGCTTCGCGATGGTGAGGTGGTCGCCGTGCTCGCCGTCGCCTGGACGAGCACGCGGCGCAGCCTCCCCGACCGAACGCGCCCGGTCGCACTCCTCTTCGCGGCGGAGGCGAGCCTGACCCTCGAGCGAGCCGCGGAGGTGGCGCTGGACCGGGAGCGCCAGGCGCTCGAGATCAACGACAACATCGTGCAGGGCCTCGTGGTCGCGAAGTACTCCGCGCAGCGGGGGAACGTCGACGGGGCGATCGAGGCGATCGAGGACACGCTCGTCCGTGCCCGCAAGCTGATCAGCGCCCAGCTCTCCGACGTCCACGAGGGGCGCGGTCTCCAGCCCGGGGACCTCGCCCGCCGGGAGGCCGCCGGCGTGCCGCAGAGCGGGTTGCCCGCCTCCGAATGAGGGCGATGCAGTCTCGGGGGCCTGGTCGAGCGCGACGCGGGCGGGTCAGCCGCCGACGCGGGCGGCGGTCTCGGCAAGCGTCGCCGCGTTGATCTCGACGCCGTCGCGCAGCTCGGGCGGGTACCCGCCCGCGAGCGTGACGACAACCGGCACGCCGCGGGCGCGGGCGTGGTCGAGGACGACGACGTCCCTGGTCCGCAGCCCTGCCTTGGTCAGTGCGAGGCGGCCGAGGGCGTCGCCCTCCCAGGGGTCCGCACCCGCGAGGTAGAGGACCAGGTCGGGGACGCCGAACCGGCGCGCGGCGATCGTCAGGGCGCCGGCGAGCGCAGCGAGGTAGCCGTCGTCGCCGGTCCCGGCGGGAAGCTCGACGTCGAGGTCCGAGGGGATCCGGCTGAACGGGTAGTTCCGCTCGCACTGGAGGCTCAGCGTGAAGGCGTCCGGGTCAGGGGTGAGCAGCTCGGCGGTGCCGTCCCCCTGGTGGACGTCGCAGTCGACGACGAGCACCCGCTGCGCGAGTCGCTCCCGCCGGAGCTCCGTGGTGACCACGGCGAGGTCGTTGAACAGGCAGTAGCCGCGGGCGCTCGTCCGGCCCGCGTGGTGGGTGCCGCCGCCGAGCATCATCCCGACGCCGCGGCCGCCCAGGGCGTCGCGGGCGGCGTGGAGGGTGCCGAGCGTGCCGCGCCGTGCGCGCTCGACGAGCTGGGGTGACCACGGCAGCCCGAGGACGCGTTCGGTGCGCCGGTCGAGCTCGCCCGCTCGCATGGCCTGGACGAGCCGGGGGTCGTGGACGCGCAGGAGCGCCTCCCAGCTGATCGGGCCGGGGGTGTCGACGTCGTGGCCCTCGGCGATCGCTTCTGCGCGCAGCAGCCGGTACTTGCCCAGCGGGTACTTGTGGCCGGGCGGGAGGGGGAAGTCGAAGTCGGCGTGGGACCAGACGCGCATCGCAGGTGGGGTACGGCGCGGAGGCTCAGGGAGCGCGTGGCGGGCGCGGCGCACGGACCCCGCCGGGCAGCCGGTCCACAAGGCGCCCGAGCCGCTCCACGGTTCCGTCCAGCGGCTCGGCGATCTCGAGCGCCCGCTGGAGCAGCGGGAGCGCCTCGGCGACCTGGCCGCCCCGCAGCGCCAGCTCCGCCGCGGTCAGCTGGATGGTGTGCGCCTCGGCCATGATCTCCGAGGCGCGCTCGTCGACCCGGTCGGCGAGGTCGAGCACCGCCTGCGCCCGGGTGTCGATCCGCTCGGCCATCTCGATCGCCTCGCGGCCGCGCTCCTCGATCTGGCGGGCGATGTCGATCGCCTCGCCGAGCTGTTCCTCGATCGAGTCCGCCCGGTCCTGCAGGGTGGAGAGACGCGGGCCGATGTCTCGGGCCGCCAGGGCGATCTGGTGCAGGTCGTCGAGCGCGCGGAAGAGCAGGCGGGGCGGGAGGAGCAGGGGGTTGGCGATGACCCGAGGGTACCCTCGAGCGCGCATGAGCACCGCCCCCGACGACCGGCCCATCCCCGAGCGCATCACCGCCATTCGCGAGTCCTGGCGCGTGAACCGGCAGGGCGTCGACGTCGAGGCGCTCGGCGCCCGCGTCGCCGACCTCGAGGCGATGATGGGCGCCCCGGACTTCTGGGACGACCCGGCGCAGGCGCGCAAGCTCTCCGAGGAACAGGCGCGTGCCGCCCGGCGGCTGGAGCGATTCCGCTCGCTCGAGACCGACGTGGCTGATCTCGACGGACTGGCCGAGCTCGCCTCCGAGGACCCCGAGCTCGAGGGGGAGCTGCTCGAGGCGTTCACCTCGATCGAGGACCGGCTCGTCGTCCTGGAGGAGGAGCGCCTCTTCTCCGGCACCTACGACGGCGGCGACGCGCTCGTGACCGTGAACGCGGGAGCGGGCGGCACCGATGCGCAAGACTGGGCCGAGATGGTGCTGCGCATGGAGATGCTGTGGGCCGAGAAGCGGGGCTTCAAGGTGGAGCTGCTCGAGGCCTCCGACGGCGACGAGGCCGGCGTCAAGTCCGCGACCTTCCGGGCCAGCGGCGAGAACGCCTACGGGCTCTTCGGCGCCGAGAAGGGCGTGCACCGCCTGGTGCGGCTCTCCCCGTTCGACTCCGCCAACCGGCGGCAGACCTCGTTCGCGGGGCTCGAGGTCGCGCCGGTGATCGAGGACGAGGGAGCGATCGAGGTCAGCGACGACGACCTGCGCGTGGACACCTACCGGGCCTCCGGCGCCGGCGGCCAGCACGTCAACAAGACCGACTCCGCGGTCCGCATCACGCACGTCCCGACGAACACGGTCGTGCAGTGCCAGAACGAGCGCTCCCAGTCGGCGAACCGGATCACCGCGATGAAGATGCTCGTCTCCAAGCTGGTCGAGCGGCGTGAGCGTGAGCGCGAAGAGCTGATCGCGAAGGAGAAGGGCGGGGTGCAGGCGGTCGACTTCGGCTCCCAGATCCGCTCCTACGTGCTGCATCCCTACACGATGGTCAAGGACCACCGGACCAACCACGAGGTCGGCGACGCCTCGCGGGTCCTCGACGGGGAGCTCGACGGCTTCGTGCGGGCCGAGCTGCTGCGCGAGGCGGCCGAGCGCGCCGAGGCGGCGGAGTAGGAATGCCCTTCGGTGCCGCCCAGCCGACTGCGCCCTACCTCGACGCCCTGGTCGCCTACGGCTTCCGTGGCTCGGGGCGCTTCCACGTGCCCGGACACAAGGGCGGCCCGGGGGCCGACCCGGGGCTGCGCTCCGCACTCGGTGACCGGGCGCTCGCCCTCGACATCCCCCAGGACATCCACGGCGTCGACCTCGGCGAGGCACCGACCGCCTACCAACGGGCCGAAGGGCTCGCGGCCGACGCCTACGGAGCGGCGCGGACCTGGTTCCTGACGAACGGGGCCACCCAGGGCAACCACGCGCTCTGCCTCGCCCTGGCGCCGCTCGGCACGAAGGTCGTCGCGCAGCGGAACTCGCACGCGTCCCTGGTCGACGGGCTCGTGCTCAGCGGCGGGCAGCCGGTGTTCGTCGCTCCCGCGTACGACGGCACGCTCGGCATGGCCCACGGGATCACGCCGGAGGACCTGCGCGCGATGCTCGAGGCGAACCCGGACGCGCGTGCCGTCTTCATGGTCTCCCCGACCTACTACGGCATGGTCGCCGACGTGGCCGGCTGCGCCGAGGTGGCGCACGCGTTCGGCGCCGCGCTCGTCGTCGACCAGTCGTGGGGGCCGCACTTCGGCTTCCACCCCGACCTGCCCGCGGGCGCGCTCCAGCTCGGGGCCGACGCGGCGCTCACGAGCGTCCACAAGATGGCGGGCTCGCTCACCCAGAGCGCGATGCTCCACGTCGGCCACAGTGGGTGGGTGAAGACGGAGACGGTGGACCGGATGCTCCGCCTGCTGCGGACGACCTCGCCGAGCTCGCTGCTGCTGGCCTCGCTTGACGCGACGCGCCGCCAGCTCGCGGTGCACGGGGAGGCGCTCATCCACGAGACGCTCGCGGCGATCCACCGCACGCGGAAGAAGCTCTCCGGCGTGGACGGGCTGCGGGTGGTCGGCCCCGAGCAGGTCGGCCGGCCCGGGGTGACCGACTGGGATCCGCTGCGGATCGTGCTCGACGTGACCGGCCTCGGCCGGACCGGCTACGAGGTATCCGAGGCACTCCGCAGCGCCTACGACGTGCAGCCCGAGCTCGCCACCCAGGCGACTCTGGTGCTGATCTGCGGGATCGCCGAGGACCCGCAGGCACTCGAACGGGTGGCCGGGGACATCGACGAGACCGCCAAGCGGATCATGCAGCCGGGCACGACCCGACCGGTCATCGCCCCGCCCGCCTCGCGGACACAGCAGACCGTCGTCTCCCCGCGCGAGGCGTTCCTCGGCGCCGCCGAGGTCGTGGCCGCGGCGGACGCGGTCGGGCGGATCTCCTGCGAGTCGATCGCCGGGTACCCGCCGGGCATTCCCGCGTTGCTCCCGGGGGAGGAGATCACCGCGGAGATCGTCGAGTACCTGCACGAGCTCGTCGCGACCGGCGCCCGGCTGCACGGGGCGAGCGATCCCGACTTCGCAACGGTCAACGTGCTCGTGCGATGACCACGGTGGCCGCCGTCGCGGACCTCCACGGCTTCCTCCCGGCGGTGCCGGCCTGTGACGTGCTCCTGCTCGGCGGTGATCTCACGCCGGCTGACGACCACAGCCACGAGCGGCAGGCGGCCTGGCTCGACGGCCCGTTCCGGCGGTGGCTCGAAGAGGTGCCCGCCGCCGAGGTCGTCGGGATCGCCGGCAACCACGACTTCGTCTTCGAGCAGGCCCCCGGGCTGCTCCCGGACGGGCTGCGCTGGACCTACCTGCAGGACACGGCCGCGACGGCCGCGGGCCTGCGGATCTTCGGCTCGCCCTGGAGCCCGTGGTTCTTCGACTGGGCCTTCAACGCGCCACAGGAGGACGCTGAGGAGACGTTCTTGCGCGAGCGGTTCTCACGGTGTCCCGGCGACGCCGACGTCCTGCTCATCCACGGCCCGCCATCCGGCTACGGCGACCAGACCAGCCGCGGCCCACGGGTCGGCTCGGCCGCCCAGCTCGAACTCATCGACCGGGTGCGCCCGCAGCTCGCCCTCTTCGGTCACATCCACGAGGACCGGGGCAACTGGGAGCGGGACGGAATGACGCTCGCGAACGTCGCCGCCGTCGACCTCGCCTACCGGCTGCGGCCGGACCCGGTGGTGCTGTTCGAGCTTCGAGCGCGCTGAGCGGTCGTTGCGCCTGCACGGCCATGTCGGGCGAGCTTTCCCGTCACCGTGACGGGAACGATCGCCCGGCGCCTCACTGAGGGAGCAGCCGGCGGTCGAGCAGGCTCGCGAGCATCGAGGAGGCCACGAGCATCCGCCACGTCACGCGTTTGACGTCGATCCCGATGGCATCGGCGGCGAAGACGCGTTGCCGGTCGCGCTCGAACGCGTCCCGGTCCTGGTGGTGAGCCCAGGAGTCGAGCTCGACGCCGAAGCCGAACTCGCTCCAGTAGGCGTCGAGCAGGAGCGGACCGTGGGGAGTCTCGAGCTTGACGTTCGGGGCGTAGGCCGGCCAGGGACCGGCCCGGACGAACCGGTGGAAGCGCTTCTCGAACTCCTCGCGGGGGTCAGGGCCGCTGGGTTCGATGAGCTCACGCAGCTGCGGGATGCCCTTGGCTCGTCGATCGAGCTGCACAGCCAGGTGCCCCGTGTCCAGAAGGTTGCGAACCTGGGCCCGGTGGACGAGCGTGGCGAGCTCGGTGGGGGTCGCGGTCGCCGCCATGTCCACGAGCAGCCGTTCGACCGTGGTGCACGGAATCCCGCGGACGACGGTTACCTCTCCTCGTGTGAGGCGGTGCGGGCGGTGCAGGCGGATCCCCGGGTGGCCGGCGCGGCCCCGGCCGCTCACGGTCACATCGACGAGGCGGGGACCTTCACCTCGGAGCAGATCGAGGTGGTGACACAGGGCGCGAAAAGAGAGCACGGCGTGGGGAGCACAGGCCAGGACGGCGGCCATCCGCTTCGCGTCCGGCGGGCATCCGGGATGTCCGACCGCGTAGACGCCGCGATGCTCGCGGTGGAGCGCGCCTGAGGCGACGCGTCGGCGTAGCTCGTCCTCGGAGACGTAGCCGCGGAGCTGCCAGGTCGCCACCCGGCCATGCTGAGCGGCCGCCAGCCTGGCGAGGGTGAGATCTGCCGGG
>JACDAP010000606.1 GCA_013695395.1 Solirubrobacterales bacterium | reverse complement strand
CCATGAGCAGCGCGGTCAGCGACACCTCGCCGCGCTCGCCCCTCATCGGGTCACCGGCCCCAGGACGGTCGACTCGGCCAGGTGCTTGTCGACGGCGGTCACGTAGTAGCTGTGCGGGACGCCGCCGGCGCTCACGTCGATCCACGCCGTGGTGGCGACGTCCACGTTGTCGACGCGATCGGCCGCGCCCGTGCCGTCGCGGTACACGTTGAAGTGGTCCACCGCGTCGCCCGGGTCGGGGTCGCTGCCGGCCGGCGCCGACCAGGTGAGGCGGACCCCGTCGCTCGTGAGGGTCGCGGTCAGGCCCGTCGGCGGGGGCGGCGGCTGGTTGGTCAGGCCGACGATGACCCCCGGGGAGACGTCGCCCTCGCGCAGGACACCGCCGGGGTCCCGGTCGACGGCCACGACCTCGTAGGTGACCTCCGAGACCGCCGGGGGGGCCTCGTCCCGGCAGCCGATCGCACGAGCGAGAGGGCAGACCTCGACGCGGCTGGTCCCGGCGATCGACCGGTAGACCCGGTGCCCCTCCACGTCGAGCTCCTTGGCCGGGCTCCATTGGATCTCGACGGCGCTGCCGTTGCGTCCCGCCCCTACCCAGGCGGGCGCGAAGGGGCTGCGCCGGTTGACGACGACGGCCACCGAGCGGGTGGCGCCGAACTGCCCGTACTGGTCGAAGGCCTTGGCCGAGACCAGCCGGTTGCCGTCGAGCGTCTCTCCCTCTGCGGGCTGCGCCCCCACGGTGGCGGTCATGGGCCCGAGGTTCCACTGCCCGCCCGAGCTTCCGGGGACTCCGGCGCTCCCGGTGGCGACCTGGCGGCCCTCGACGAGAAAGGAGACCGCGGCAGGTGACGGGGCGACCGTGGCCGTGAGCCACACGTTCGATCCGCTGGTGACGGTGCTCGGGGAGGCGATCAGCGAGGAGACCGCGGGCGCGGCCGCACTGCCGGTCGAGTTCACCGCCGTGGTCTGCAGGTTCCAGCCGCCGGGCCAGCGCACGAGCGAGACGACACGCTTGTAGTCGGCCGGTTCCCGATCGGGCGTGGACCCGCAGCTTCCCGGTGGGCACGCCGTGGCGGTGGGGACCGCGAGGCCGTCCACGGCGCCGTCGAGGTCAACGTCGATCCCGCAGTCCCCCGCCGGCACGCCGGCGCTCGTGCCGGGGGCGAGCAGCTCGCCGGAGGCCGAAAACCACTGGCCGCATTGGGCCGTGCTGGCGCCCGTGGCGCTGCGGCAGAAGACGCCGGCCTCGTGCGGCCCGATCCCGTCCCGCGGATCGTCGACGGTGCACACGCCGATCGAGATCGTGAAGACGGCCCCGCGGCGGTCGACCGTCCACCCCAGCCCGCCGATCTGGCTGTCCCCGAGCCCAGGCCGCTGGCTGACCAGGCCGGCCAGCGTGTTGGGCGTCATCTGCTCGTAGGGAACCGAGCGGGCCGCCTCGATGACCTCGCGCTGGAGCGCGGTCCCCGCCTCCCGCGTCTGCGTGCTCCTCGTGGTCGATGACGCGTTGTCGAGGAGCGTCAGGATCCCGGACATGCCCACGAGCAGGAGTGCCGCGGCAACGATCGTCTCCACCAGCATGAAGCCGCCCTCGCCGTTGCGCGTTCCTGTTCGAAACGCCATCCGACTGACGTCTTGCGCAGGGTGTCGCCGACGGTGAGTGGCGGGCATGGTCGGGGGCTCCTGACCGGTCCGCGGGCGCGGACCGTCGTTCGAGTGGACGTCGGGCCCCGGCGGGGCCCTCGGTTCATTGCTCGTCAGGCGATGCGGCCCCGACCTTCAGGTGGTGGTTCGTTCCCGTCGATGCACGCTTTTTGGGAGCTTTCGAACGGCCTGGCAACCTCGCGACGGCCGAAACTCCCACCGGACGACCCAGCCGCGCCCCTTGCTCACCCGCTCTGGATCTCCCGCCACGTGTTCTGGACCACGCCCGCCGAGCCGTAGCTCGACACCGCGCGGAAGGCGTTCGGGTCGAAGAAGATGTTGAGGCCGCTCGAGCCGACACTCATGCCGGCCGCGCCGTCGATGATGACTCCGCCCGTGATGAGGGCGGAGTTGCCCTGGGTCGAGACGGCCCAGCCCGTGGAGTTCGCGGAGTTCAGTGCGTAGATGACCCCGTAGAACTTCGAGCTGCCGCCGAAGGTGATCGTGGCGGACCCCAGGACGAGCACGCCGGGTTTGGCCGCCGAGTTCATCACCGTGTTGCTCGAGTAGGTGCAGTTCCCGCTCTCGATCCAGACGATGTGGCCGGTCAGCGCCTCGACCGGCGGGCAGGTCGCGTAGTAGGTCCCGTCAGCGATCGCGGTCGCCCTGAGCCGCGCCTGGGCCTCGGCGCTGAGCCCCGCGGTCCCGGTGTAGCCGGTCGTCGGGGTGGTCCCGGAGATCTGGGTGGCCAGGTTGTTCAGGAGCTCCGTGAGGGTCGAGTTCTTCCCGCTGCCGAAGGTGTGCCCCAGGCAGGGCACGAGGTCGAGCAGCTGGGGCGTGCAGCGGACCGCGAGGAGGCCGCCGTTGGCGGCGATCAGCGTCTTGTTGCCCTCGTTCGTGATTTCGACCTTGCCGCCGATGAGCGCGGCCTGCGGGATCGACTCCTCCTGCAGCTCGGCCCCGACGAGCGCCACCAGCGTCCGCGTGCGGGCCTTCGCCGTGGCCCGCGCCCGGACCCACAGGCGCCCGTCGCCGTTCGCGTCGTACCCGGGCCGGCTGCGGATCAGCGCGTCGGAGTAGAACTGCGTGCCGCCGGCGGCATCGTTGTCGTGGACCGAGGTCTCCCAGGTCGCCCCGGATTGCACGTCCGGGGCGGCGCCGGCGATCAGCTGGGATCCGACCGGGCACCGGATGGTGGCCGTGGCCTGGGTGCAGGATGTGTACGGCGTCGCGGAGTGCCCGGCGCCCGGCCAGTCCCGGGCCAGCGAGAACACCTGGGCGCTGAGGGCGGACTCGGCGAGGTTGAAGGTCGAGTCCCGCTGGCGCTGGGCGCCCGAGGCGTCCGTCTGCGTATCGACGATCTTCAGCAGCGAGAGGCCGAACGAGAGCATCAGCACGAGCACGACCATCGTCGCCAGCAGCGCGATCCCGTCCTCGCCGCCCCCGCGCCTCATCCGATCACCGTCTGCGGCGCGCTGGTCGTGGTGAGCCCCGCCGGGTCGGCGACCTGCACGCGCAGCGTATGGGAGCTGCCGACGGCGACCGTGTAGTTGAACACGATCCCGGTGCCGATCGTCGTGGTCCCGTCGAGCCAGGTGTAACTGAGCGCCTGGCCCTCCGGGTCGGCGGAGGCCGAGCCGTTCAGAAGGATCCGCCCGGCAGACGGGGTCGCGGTGAAGGCGGCGGTCGGCGGTCGGTTCTGGTTGCGCAGGAAGACGCCGGTGGCCAGCCGGGTGGCGCCCGGCTCCTGGAGTGGGTCGGTGTCGATCAGCAGCTCCAGGTGGATGCCGGTGATCGCGGCGGTCGCGGCCGCGTCGTAGGTGAAGATCGGGACGGCGCCGTTGGCCACGCCCGTGGCGATGGTTTGTGTGCTCGTCCACCCGGAGGCGGCCGGGCAGCCCGTCGTCGAGGGCACTGCCGGCACGGCGCCCGTGGTCCAGGTCTGCGTCTGCTCACGCAGGGCCCCCTGCGTGTCGAGGCAGTAGCGGACGCGCTTGGTGTTGGTGGCGTTCGTCCCGGCGTTCGGGCCGAGCGGATCGACGGTCTTGAAGACGACATCCGTCGGGCCCGCGAGGTCGACGGCCTCGGGTTGCTGGGGCGTCGGGCTCGCGAGGTTCCTGAGGGCGGCGCTGATCCGGTCGACGGCGGAGCGCGCGGCGTCCTGCGAGGCCGTCCGGCGGTTGCCGTCTGCGGCCACGGAGGTGAATCTCTCGAGCGTCGTGAGGCTGGCTCCGAGCACGATGATCATGAGCACCGAGGCCATGAGCAGCGCTGTCAGCGACACCTCGCCGCGCTCGCCCCTCATCGGGTCACCGGCCCCAGGACGGTCGACTCGGCCAGGTGCTTGT
>JACDAP010000513.1 GCA_013695395.1 Solirubrobacterales bacterium | reverse complement strand
ACAACGAGCTGCTTGAGACCCCGCCGAACGCCTCGCTGCTGACCAACGAGTTCCTGCCCGGCGAGGGCGTGCGCCCGGTCGAGTCCGACCCCGGCGGGGAGTAGGGCCGGGCCGGCGGCGGGTGGTTCGCGGGCGCGCGCAGCGCGTGGGCGCCCGCCAGGCCCGCCCACCCCGCGTACGGCGCGAAGTGCTCCCGAACCTCGGTCTCCTCGGCACAGGCCTGCGGGTCGCCGCCGGTCTGCCGGCGCCCGACGAGCTTGCGGAAGCCGAGGTCCCCCGCCGGGATCACGTCGTAGCGGCCCTGGCCGAGCAGGGCGAGGATCTCGACCGTCCACGGACCGATCCCGGGAATCGCCCGCAGCCGCGCCCAGCCGCGCTCGTGGTCGGCGGCCGAGAGGTCGACGCGACCACTGGCGACCTCGCGGGCCGCGCGCCGGAGGCTCAGCGCACGGCCCGCGCTGAGATCGCAGGACTCGAGCTCGGCGGGGGCGATCCCGGCGACGCGCGCGGCGTCCGGCACGTCTCGCAGCCCGGTGTCGGGGCACCGCACACCCCACCGGCGGACGATCCGCCGCTCGATCTCCACCGCCCTCGTGTACTCGATCAGCTGCTCGCAGACCGCCCAGGCGAGCGCCTCGAACGGCTCCGGCCGTCGCGTCACGCGCAGATGCGGCGTGCGACGGACCGACCCGCCGATCCACGGGTCGTCGCGGAAGCGGTCGTAGAACGGACGCAGGTCGTCGTCGACGCCGAGCGCGAAGCGCATCCGGCGGATCGCCTCCTCGCAGGCGTCCGCGCCGCCGTGGGACCACGCTCCGATCACCACCTGACCCGCGGCGGGCTGCGCAGCACGAACGATCGCGCGCTCGCCCTCGACGTGCACGAGGCGCTCGAGGACCGCGCCGCGGCGCCGGGCGACCCCGTCCATGCCGCCCCGGGGCAGGCGAAACGGCCAGGGCGGGGTGACGTCGACGCGGACGTGGTGCATCGCAGCGCCGTCCGGCGGGGTCTCCCCCGGGACGCGGCCGGCCGCACGGACGCCGCGCGGCGTCAGTCCTTGCCGCCCAGCAGGTGGACGTCGACGAGAAACGAGCGGGTACCGAGGACCGGGAGCGCTGGCTTTCCGGGCCTTTTTGCGGCGGCTTTGACCGCGCGGCGCTTGCCGACGCTGTGCAGGACCGCCGCGGTCACGGCGCCTGCGGCGAAGCCGGAGACCGCGACCGCCGCCGCTTGAGCGACCGGTAGAGCGGAACGGGCGGGGAGCGGCTGGGGCTCCCGGACGACCGGGGGTGGAAGGGGTGCGGCGAGCGACTCGCCCTCCTCGACGGCCTCAGCATCGACGATCTCCGCCGCCTCTTCGTGATCGCGTGCGCTCACCCGTGGGAGTCTAGATGCCCGCCCGGCGGGCCGAGGGTGGTTCGAAACCGTCGGCGCCGCCCGCCCCGCCGCGCTTGCTAGCGTCCGCCCGATGGCCACCGACGTGCGCGACACCGGTACCGCGGACGAGCAACCACCGTCCCGGACGGAGATGCTCCGCGCGTCGCCGCCGATGTTCGCGAGCGGGCTGCTCGACCGCTTCACCCGAGTCCACGTCGCGGTCGTCCCCGCAGTGTTCGCGCCGGTGATCCTGGTCCACGTCCTGGTGGCCTCGCGTCACCTCGCGACGGCGCCGCTGCTCGCCTGGCTGCTCGCCGGCTACGTCACCTGGACCCTGGCGGAGTACTGGCTGCACCGGATCGTCTTCCACTTCGAGCCGGAGCGCGGGCTCGGGGCCCGGCTGCACTGGATGATCCACGGGGTCCACCACGACCACCCGAACGACCCGCTGCGCCTGGTCATGCCCCCGAGCGCCTCGCTCCCGCTGGGCGCGGTGTTCGTCCTGCTCTTCCACCTGGTCCTCCCCGCGGGTGCCGCCTGGGCCCTGGGCGCTGGCTTCTTCGCGGGCTACCTGGCCTACGATCTCACGCACTTCTACCTCCACCACGCCGTGCCCGGCAGCCGTCTGGGTCGCCGGCTGCGCGAGCATCACATGCGCCACCACTTCCAGGACGACACCACCGCCTTCGGGATCTCCTCCCCGTTCTGGGACCGCGTGTTCGGCACCGCCCCGCCGCGCCGCCCCTGAGCGCCGCCCCCTCCCGTAGCCCCGTCGGCCCCGGGGCGCCGGCTCAGAGGCCCCATAGGCCGGGGACGACGAGCGCGACCGTGAGCCCGCCGAGGCCCATCCCGACGCTCGAGGTCGCTCCGGCGAGGCGAGACTCCTGCAGCATCCGGGCGGTTCCGATCCCGTGACCGGTCACCCCCATGGCGAGCCCGCGGGCCACGGGGAGCCGTACGCCCAGCCGATCGAGCAGCGAGGGCCCGAATGTTGCGGCGAAGAGCCCTGAGCTGATGCTCAGCACGGCCGAGAGGGCGGGCGCGCCCCCGTCGAGCTGCTCGGCGATCGCGATCGAGACCGGGCTCGTCGCCGTGCGCGTGGTGACCGCCAGCGTGAACGGATCCGAGAACCGGGCCAGCCAGGCCACGAGCGCCCCGAGCGCCATCGCCACCGACGCACCCGCGAGCACCCCGAGCAGCAGATGCCGGGTGTGGTCGAGCAGGGTGGCGCGCTCGACGTAGAGCGGGACCGCGAGCGCCACCACCGCGGGCCCGAGGAGGAAGGCGATCGGATCGGTGGCGTCCTCGTAGCGCCCGTAGTCGAGCCCGCTCAGCTCGAGGACCGCGCCGATCACGAGGATCGCGATGAGCGTCGGGTTCGCCAGTGGCGAGCTCGTGCGGCCCTGGAGCCGCAGCCCGACCCCGTAGGCGGCCAGGGTGCCGAGCAGGCAGGCGAGCTCAACCACGGCGGACGCCCCGCTCCACCACGAGCCCGACGAGCCCGACCGTCACGAGGCCGCCGAACGCGGAGACCGCGAGCGCCGCCCCCCACACCCAGCCAGCGTCGAGGAAGGCCACGAACCCCACACCTGCGGGGACGAAGAGCAGGCCGAGCCAGCCGAGCAGGACGCCGGCCCCATCCTGCAGCCAGGCCAGGCGCACGATCCCGGCCTCCAGGGCGCCCCACAGCAGGACCATGCCGAGCACGCTGCCCGGCAGCGGCGCCCCGGTCAGCGACGCCGCGCCCTCACCGATCCGGAGGAACCCGTAGAGCAGCGCCGCGGCGAGCAGCAACCGCGGGAGCCGGGTCAGGCTCAGACCGCCTGCTCGTACACGCGGAAGCGGCGCACGATCTCGCCACCCATCCCTTCCATCGCCCGGTTCATCGGCTCGTTCGTCTCGAGGATCCAGCCCATCTCGCCGCCGGTCTGCGGCGTCCGCGCGGCGGCGTCGAAGTGCATCTCGTAGAAGCGGGCGGCCACGCCGGTGTGCTGGTACTCGGGCTTGACCCCGAGCGCGAAGACACGGACCTTGTCGATCTGCTTGCGCGCCTTGAGCGCCTTGGCCCAGCCGAAGGGCAGCAGACGCCCGTTCAGTCGGTGGAGGACCTGGTTGTAGTCCGGGAGGGTGAGCGCCGCGCCGACGACCTCGCCGGTGTCCTTCTTCTCGGCGACCATCGCCCAGTTCTCGTCGAGCACCGGCTTGAGGGTCTTCGCGTAGTGGCGGATCTCCTCCTCGGTGAGCGGCACGAAGCCCCAGTTCTTCTCCCAGGCGGCGTTGTACACCTCGAGGAAGCGCCCGACCTCGGCCTCGAGATCCTGCTTGACGAAGTTCCGGCAGACGATGCCGTGCTTGGCCTCCACGTCGGCGGAGACCTTCCAGATCGCCTCGTGCACCCGGTCACGGTTCTCGACCTGCAGGTCCCACATCAGGAGGTCCATCGCCTTCTCCATCCCGCACTCCTCCTCCAGCAGCCGCTGGAGGTAGGGGTGGTGCCAGCCGGAGAGAATGATCGGCGGACGGTCGTGCCCCTCGATGAGCAGCCCGCACTCGTCGTTGGTCGTGAAGTCCATCGGCCCGACCATCGTCTTGCGACCCCGACCGGCCAGCCAGGCTCTCGCAGCCTCGACGAGCGCCCGGGCGACCTCCGGGTCGTCCTCGCACTCGAAGAAGCCGAACAGGCCCCACTCCGTGCCCTGGAAGGCGTCCAGGTTGGCGTCGATGTGCGCCGAGATCCGGCCCACGACGCGGCCCTCCCGGCGGGCCAGGAACAGCTGCACCTGGGCGTGCTGGAAGAACGGGTTCTTGCGCGGATCGAGGAACTGGCGACGCTCGAAGAGGAGCGGAGCCACCCAGTTAGACTCGCCCGCGTACAAGCGGAACGGCAGCTTGATGAACGCATCGCGGTCGCGCTTGGACGAGATGGGAACAACTTCGACGGTCACGAGGCAGAGGACCCTACATGCACTCCCCCACCACCCCCACCGTCCCCGACGTCTTCGCGAAGGCGCGCGATCACGAGCGCGCCGCGATCATGGCCGCCGCCCAGGCCGCCGACGTGCTGCCCTACTTCCGGACTGTCACCTCTCCCGCGCTACCCGTCGTCGAGATGGAGGGCATGGAGCGGATCATGCTCGGCTCGAACAACTACCTCGGGCTGACGAGCGACCCCCGCGTCATGCAGGGCGCCCGCGACGCCCTGGAGGAGTACGGCACCGGGCTGACAGGCTCCCGGCTGCTGAACGGGACGATCCCGCTCCACCTCGAGCTCGAGGAGCGGATCGCGAGCTGGATGGGGACCGAGGCGGCGATCGTCTTCACCACCGGCCACCAGGCCAACCTCGGCACGCTCTCGACGATCCTCTCCCCCGGCGACACCGTGATCGTCGACTCCGGGGACCACGCCTCGATCCTCGACGGCTGCCTGCTCTCCAAGGCCAAGCTTCGCCCCTTCCGCCACAACCGGCTCGACAAGCTCGAGAAGCAGCTCGAGCGTGCCGCGGGCGACGGCGGCGGCGTGCTGGTGGTCGTCGACGGGGTCTTCTCGATGGAGGGCGACATCGCCCCGGTCACGGAGATCGCCTCCCTGGTCCGATCCCACGGGGCCCGCCTGATGGTCGACGAGGCCCACGGCGCGGGCGTCCTCGGCGCGCGCGGCGCCGGAACGTGCGAGCTCTTCGGCGTCGAGGACCAGGTGGACCTCCGAATGGGCACGTTCTCCAAGTCGCTCGCCTCGTGTGGCGGCTTCATCGCCGGCAGCGCCGAGGTCGTCGACTTCCTGCGGATCTCCTCCCGCTCGTTCCTCTTCACCGCCTCCGCCGTGCCGGCCGCCATCGGCGCCGCGCTCGCTGCGCTCAAGATCATCGACTCCCCGGACGGCCCCCCGCTGCTCCAGGCGGCCCTGAACAACGCCCGCTACCTCCGGGACGGGCTCGAGGAGCGTGGCTTCGCCGTCGTGGCTCCCCAGCCGCTACCGAGCGGCGGAGACATCGTCACCCCGATCGTCCCGGTCCTCGTCGGCGACGACTGGAAGGCCGCGCTCCTCTGGCGTGCGCTCTACGACGCCGGGGTCTTCGTGAACACCGCGCTCCATCCCGCCGTGCCTCCGGGCGGCGCCCTCCTGCGCACCTCGGTGATGGCGACCCACGACCGGGCGACGCTGGACCGGGCCCTCGAGGCGTTCAGCACGGTGAAGCTCGTCTTCGAGGCCGAGCACGGCCCGCTCCCCGGCCCAGGCTCCCGCGGGTAGAAAACCAACCGGCCGTCGATGAAATCGGCGCTCTGAGCGCGCGTTACGCGAATTCACATGTTGACCCTCGGCGACCCCGTCTCATAGTTTTGGCGAACGCCGATGGTTGGCGCCGGAGCGAGATGGGATGCCCGTAGCCTCGGAGGTCGGAGCGGCCACCGCGGGCAGGGGCGAGCATCCCCGAGGAGCGTTCCGGTGCGGGTCGGCGCCCGCTTTAGACACGACGACCAGCAGCCCCTCGGCTCCGCACCGGGGAGGACGGAGAGAACGCATGACCACACCGCAGCCGGGCACGAGCCCTCAGCACCTTCGCGCGCTCGCACGCGCCAAC
Organism: Solirubrobacterales bacterium; assembly: GCA_013695395.1. Taxonomy (GTDB): domain Bacteria; phylum Actinomycetota; class Thermoleophilia; order Solirubrobacterales; family Solirubrobacteraceae; genus Paraconexibacter. Next base: position 2,964 of record JACDAP010000513.1, on the reverse strand, counting down.
GAAGTCCGCCTCGCCCGAGCCGAGCTCAAGCGCCAGGTGCTGTCCGGCGAGCTTCCCGCGGCCACCGTGATCCTCGAGGTGCCGTGGGCCGCCGAGACGATGAGCATCGGTGACCTCCTGCTCAGCCAGCGCCGATGGGGCCACACGCGGGTGCGCAAGCTCCTCGCCACCCTGCCGATGTCCGAGGGCAAGACCGTCGGGACCATGACCGAACGCCAGCGGCTGGCGCTGGCCGCCTCGCTCGGGACCGCCGCGCCGCCCGCCCGGCCGCCGGCGCGCGAGCAGGTCTACGCCTGAGAGACCGCTCACCCTGCGGTCCGCGATCGCCTCAGCGGGGGACGGCGATCTCCAAGACGTGGCCGTCGGGGTCACGGAAGTAGAGCGACCGCAGGCCGCCGCGCTCCAGCGGCTCGCTGCACGGCACGTCCTTGGAGGCCAGCCAGTCGCGCCACGCGTCCTGCTCGGCCGCCGAGCCGACCGCGAAGGCGAGGTGGTGGGTCGAGCCGCGACCCACCACGCCCGGGTCCATCGACGGGTACTCGAGGAACGAGACGAGCGTGCCCGGGCTCCCCTCCGCGTCCCCGAACCAGAAGTGGCGAGCACCGGGGTCATCGTCGTTGGCGGCCTCGCGGACCAGCGTGAGTCCGAGGACGTCGCGGTAGAAGCCGGTCGTCCGAGTGAGATCCTCGACGACCAGGGTGACGTGATGGATGCCGGTCAGCCGCATGCGGCGCGGCTCGGCGGGCGGGGTGTTCATGCCCGGAAGCCTAGGCCGCCGCTGGCCTGCGCGAACACCCGGCGCAGCCCCCCGAAGGCCGCGGCGAAGATCGCCGCGCCCAGGATGAGGAGCACCTCGCCCGGGATCCCGGTGAGCAGGTAGAGCGGGGCGGCGACCACGACGGCGACCGCCAGCGCGAGGACCGTGGAGTGGGACTTGTAGCCGGCACGGTGCTCACGGACGGCGAGCTCGAGCGAGGCCACCGAGATCAGGCCGAAGCCGACGACCAGCAGCGGACCGACGCTCCCCGCGCCGACCACGAAGCCGGCGACGATGCAGACCATCCCGACGAGGATCGCCGCCTCGGTGATCGGCACGGGCGCCCAGGGCGCCTTCGGCGCCTCCAGCTTGCGGGCCCGCCGGTCGGGCACACCGACGTGGGCCTTCGGGGCGCGAGCGGACGTCGCCGGGCCGGCGTCCTCCCCCGTTGAACGAGCAACCGGGCCTCGGGGCCCGGTTCGCTTGCGGCTTCGCTTTCCCATCAGCCAGGCTGGCTGTGGAGCCCGGCGCGAGGCGCCGGGCGGTGGATAAGGGACACCCGGAGGAGAGCTTGACGTGACACCAACCGGCGAACATGCCGATGACGCCGAGCCGCGGCCGGACCTGCCAGACACCGCAGCCGCCCTCGCCGAGCTCCTTGTTGGAGACCTTCTCGAACTTGTGCTTGCCGGGCGCGAGGAGCATCCGCTCGAGCCGGACGCGGTGCTGCTCCTGCTCGCGGCCCCGCGCCTCGAGGGCGCGTCGCGCGGTACGAAGCTGCTCGGCGAGCGCGTCCCGGAGCAGCTCGAGCTCGGCGAGCCCGAGGATCCGCGGACCCTGACCGTGTCGGGCGGCATCGGTCGCACGGATCTCCGCGCCGCCGTACGGAAACGAGGAGACCTGGACGTCGCCCAGATCGCACTCCAGCCGGGCGATCTGCTGCGCGAGCGCGCGGCGAGCCGCACGCTCCCCGGGCTGGGTCTGCGGTGCGAGTGCCGGGGCCGACCGCATATCACGATCCGGCTCGGTGAAGTCGAGCAACGCCATCTTCGCGTCCGAGCGTAGCACCGGCTCAACGCCCCTGCAGCAGTTCGGCGGCGCCAAAGATCGCCTCCTCGACGTGGATGGCCGGGACCCCCGCCACCCCGACCGCCAGGATGCGTACGGTGCGGGTTTCCCGGGTCACCTGGCGCTCGGTGGCCAGGGCGCCGAAGAGCACCCCGACCGGCCCTTCGGTATCCGCGAGCACCAGGCGCCCCGGGAGCAGGTCCGGGTCGTACGCACCACGGCCGAGCCGCTCCCCCGCGATAGCCGGTCGCACCCCGATCGGGCCGGCAAGCGCGTCGTCGTCGACCGCGTAGACCGGAACACCCGTCTCGACCAGGGAGAGCAGCAGCGCGTCCTCCACCAGGGCGCCGGCGCGGTAGCCGCCGTGGAAGAGCCGGTCCAGCGCGGCCTGTTCCACGGGCGTGAGCGTCTGGTCGGGATCCATGCCGACCAGCCGGTAGAAGACGCGATACGCGCTCGGCACGGGGTCGCGGCGCAGCTTGATCGCCCGCGAGCCCGTCATCCGGTCGGAGACGTAGCGCAACTGCTCGCGCAGTCCCGCCGGGGACGGCCCGGGCAGGCAGGGCACGGCCAGGGTGCGCAGCTTGAGCTCCGGGAACTCGTCGGCGAGCGCGGCCGCGATCCAGCCGTCGTCGAGCGAGACGGGGTACGGCGACTCCGTCAACCGCCGGTGGTCCCCGTCGCCCCGGTCGGGCCGGCGGCGGCCAGCGCGTCGATCTTGGCCTCGAGCGCCCGCGGGGCGATCGCCCCCAGGGCCGTGTCCTGCACGCTTCCCCCCTGCCGCACGAAGTTCAGCTGCGGGCAGACGACCACGCCGTAGGCGTTGGCGAGCACGCCGTCGTCGTCGTAGCCGACCGGGAAGCTCCAACGCCGGTCGCGGACCAGGTCGCGGACGTCGTCGAGCTTCCCGCGGATCGAGACTGCCGCAAAGGCGACCTCCGGATGTCGGCGTGCGGCGTCGTCGAGCTGATCGAGCTGCTCGGTGCACTCCTGGCTGCGGGGGGCGAAGAGCGCAAGCACGACCGGGCCCTTCTCGTAGAGGGCGCAGAAGTTGAGCACGTCGTCACTGCGGACCGAGCAGGCGGGCACGCGGCCGGCGTCGCCCTGGTCGGCCTTGACGGCGACGTTGACGTCGTTGC
>JACDAP010000111.1 GCA_013695395.1 Solirubrobacterales bacterium | reverse complement strand
CGCGTCGATGATGATGAAGGCGAGGTGGACGACCGCGTCGGCGCCGGCGACGAGCCGATCGACCGCCGCCCGGTCGGTCATGTCGCCCTGCTGGTAGGTGGTCTTCGTGAGTCCGAGGGCGGCCGGGTCGAAGGGGCGGCGCGCCATCCCGACCACCGCCTCGACGCGGTCGTCGTCCTCGAGCGCGCGCAGCAGCGCCCGCCCGATGTCGCCGGTCGGTCCGGTCACCGCCACCTTCAGCCCCATCTCAGGCCACCTCCTCGTAGCCCGGCTCGCCGGGCAGGAGTACCCGCGCGACCTCACCCTCGAGCACGACCCGGGGCACGACCGGCCCCACATCGCGTCCGCGCGCGTAGTCGAGCAGCGCCTCGGCGCTCGCGAAGGCGCCGAGCTGCTCGAGGTGCTTGATCGTGGGGAAGACGAGCGGCAGCTCGTCACGCACGTGGGCCGCGAGTGCGTCCGCGGGCCTCATCCACGCCATGTCGATGCACTCGTCGCCGTCGACGCGCGGCTCGGCGCCGTCCGGGGCGGGGGCCAGGAAGAAGTGGGTGTCGAAGCGGACCGACACCTCCTTCGGCGTGATCCACTGCGAGAACTTCACGAGCGCATCGGGGTCGACCCCGCCGACCGCGGCCTCCTCCTCGAGCTCGCGGACCGCGGCCCGCCGGTGGGCGCCGTCGCCCTCGCCCTCGTGCGCGTCGACCGCACCGCCGGGGAAGACCCAGACGCCGGCCATGAAGCGTGCCGCGTGGGTCCTCTGGACCAGCAGCACCTCGAGCGTCGCCGCGCCGCCGCGCAGCAGGATCACCGTCGCCGCCTGGCGTGGCACCACCTCGACCCCGGACTCGTTGAGCGTCTCGCCGCTCCGCTTCATCTCCTCGGGGGTCGGCAGGTGCCCGGTGTCGCCGCGAGTCATCGTCCGAGCCTACCTTCGGGGTAGCCTTCCGGGGGTGAGCGATACACGATCAGTCGAGAAGTGGATCTGCGAGGCCTGCGGGTTCATCTACGAGCAGGCCGAGGGCGACCCGGACGGTGGCATCCCAGCCGGAACCGCCTTCGAGGACATCCCGGACACCTGGTTCTGCCCGGTGTGCGGCGCACGCAAGAAGGACTTCGTCCCTTACGAGGACTGATCCCTTGAGCACGGCGACCCCCGGCGATCCCCGGGAGCTCGCGGCGCTCGACGCACGTCACGTCTGGCACCCCTACGCCGCGCTGCCCGCGCGCGCACCCGCGCTCCCTGTGGCGGCGGCCGAGGGCGCCTGGCTGACCCTGGCCGACGGCCGCCGTGTGCTCGACGGCATGAGCTCGTGGTGGTGCGCCTGCCACGGCCACCGACACCCGCACATCGTGGCGGCGGTGGCGCGCCAGCTGCACGTGCTCCCGCACGTCATGTTCGGCGGGCTCACGCACGATCCCGCGGTCCGGCTGGCCGAACGGCTCGTGTCCATGAGCCCCGCGGGGCTCGAGCACGTCTTCCTCGCCGACTCGGGCTCGGTGAGCGTCGAGGTCGCGATCAAGATGGTCCTCCAGGCGGGGGCAGCGGACGGGCGCACCCGGCTCGCCGCACTTCGCGGCGGTTACCACGGCGACACGTTCGGCGCGATGGCGCTGTGCGACCCGGACGGCGGCATGCACCACCTCTGGGCGGGAACGCTCGCCGAGCACCTGTTCCTCCCGCGGCCGCCCGGCGGTTTCGACGCCCCGGTGGATGCCGGCTGGCGCGGGGAGGCCGAGGCGCTCTTCGCGCAGCACGGCGACGAGCTCGCCGGCCTCTTCCTCGAACCGGTGGTGCAGGGAGCGGGCGGCATGCACGTCTACGCCCCCGCCTACCTCACGGTCCTCCGCGAGCTCTGCGACCGCCACGGCGTCCTGTTCGTGCTCGACGAGATCGCCACCGGCTTCGGCCGGACCGGGACCGTCTTCGCCGCCGAGCACGCGGACGTCCGTCCCGACGTCATGTGCGTCGGCAAGGCCCTCACCGGCGGCACGCTCACCCTGGCCGCCGCGCTCTGCACGCCCGCCGTCGCCGCCGCGATCGGGGCGGGGGAGGGCGGCGCGCTCATGCACGGCCCGACCTTCATGGGCAACCCGCTGGCCTGCGCGGCCGCCCTGGCGAGCACGGAGCTGCTGCTGGAGGGAGCGTGGCGCGAGCAGGTCCCTGCGATCGAGCGCGGCCTCCGGGAGGGGCTCACCCCGGCGAGCGAGCTCCCCGGCGTGCGCGACGTGCGCGTCCTCGGCGCCATCGGCGTCGTCCAGCTCGACCGCCCGGTCGACGTCGCCGAGGCGACCGAGGCGGCGCTCGCTGAAGGCGTCTGGCTGCGCCCGTTCCGCGACCTCGTCTACACGATGCCGCCGTTCATCAGCACCCCCGAGGAGATCGCCGCGATCGGGCGCGCGGTGGTCGCGGCGAGCGCCGCCTGAGGTGCGGTCGCGCGGTCAGCTCTCGCGCAGGTGCGGATACGTCGCCGCGCGCCCCTGGAAGGAGAGGATCTTCTCGTTGCGCACGACCCCGTCCTGGAGCTCGATCGCGCGGCGGATCGTCTCGTCGGCCTCCCACGCCTCGGGGCCGGCCATGACGGTCGCGAGGTGGCCGAGGAGCGCCTCACCGATCTCCCACGAGGCCGAGTCCCAGAGCAGGGAGGGAGAGTGGTCGACGGCGTAGTAGGCGACCCGGTCGCCGACCGTGAGCAGCGGCTCGGCGAACGTCGTCGCATGGGCCCACTCGAAGCCCATGCCCGGATCGACCGAGACGTCGACGACGAGCGTGCCCGGGGCCAGCTGGGCGAGCTGGTCTGAGCTGACGAACATCAGCGGCCGGTCGGTGTCCTGCAGGACGCAGTTGACGATGACGTCGTGCTCGGCGAGCTCCTCGACGAGCGGCCGGCTGTCGTCCCGGGTGAGCGCGCGGGCCCGGCTGCCGTCGTCTGCGTCGCGCTCGAAGCCGACCAGGCGCATCGACGCGAACGGCGAGGCGACGGCCGCGACGTCGCGCTGGGTGAGCACGGTGACGTCCTGGACCCCGAGCGCCCCGAGCGCCCGCACCGCTCCGCGGGCCGTGGAGCCGAAGGAGATCACCGCCGCACGCAGCGGGCGGCCGTAGTCCCCGGTGCGCCCGGTGAGCTGCAGGGCGTGGGAGACCGAGGCGTACCCGGCGATCTCGTTGTTCTTGTGGAAGACGTGGATCTCGAAGGCGCCCTTGCGGCTCCAGTGGTTCATCGCCTCCCAGGCGATCAACGTCAGCTTTCGGTCGATCGCCGCCTGGGTGAGCGCGGTGTCCTGCACGCAGTGCGGCCAGCCCCACAGCACCTGGCCGTCGCGCAGCATCTCGAGGTCCTCGACAAGCGGCTTCGGCAGCACCACGACGTCGCTGTCAGCGGTGACCTCCTCTCGTGAGGCGACCGCGACCCCGGCGGCTCGGAGCGCCTCGTCGCCCCACCCGAAGCGCTCGCCGTAGCCGGTCTCGAAGCGCATCTGCGCCCGCAGTTCGGCGGGAATCCGCTCGAGCTGGCCCGGGTGCAGGGCGACGCGCTGCTCGTGCGGCTTGCGGGAGCGCCCGAGGACACCGAGGGAGAGCATGGTCCGACCCTACGATGCGGCACACCGAGCGCCGATGAGACGTGGGGCTCGCGTCTGCATTACGGTCGCTGCGATGCGCCTCTATCTGGTCCTCACGGGCACCGTCATGGTCGCGCTGGCCGTCACGACGCCGGCGCTCGGCGCGAGCGTGAACGCCGGCCCGCTCGTGGTCGAGGTGCAGGCCGACCCCTGGGCCGTGACGCTCTCCCAGCGGGGCGGCGCCCAGCTGCTGGAGCGCGGCGGGGTCGGCTACCGCGACGGCTCCGGCTGGCACCGTGCCACGCGCGCACGCTCGCTGGTCCAGGATGGAAACGTGATCGCCGCGGTCGTGGAGACCGAGGGCGGCGAGGACCTCACGGTGCTCATCGAGCCCGGCGGCGACGGTGTCCTCCGCACGCGGGTGGCAGCGCCCGCCGGGGCGCAGGCCACCGGCCAGCAGTTCGTCGCCGAGCCGGGCGAGCGGTTCTTCGGCACCGGGGAGCGCTCCGACGCGGTGGCACGCAACGGGCGAGAGACCGAGAACTACGTCTCCGACGGGCCGTTTCGGCCGGAGGACCGCCAGTACGTCGCCGCCTCCACGCCGCCCTGGGCCGCGCGGGACCGGGACGACGCCACCTACTTCCCGATCCCCTGGGTGCTCTCCGGCCGCGGCTGGGGCGTGCTCGTGGACGAGGACGCCACAAGCCGCAGCGACGCCGGGAGCGAACGGGCCGATCGCTGGGGTGTCGACGTCGACGGAGCACTCCTGCGCACCCGGATCTTCGCCGGTCCTACACCGGCGGCCGCGCTCGCGCGCTTCACCGCGGCGGTCGGCCGCCAGCCCGCCCCGCAAGCACCGTGGACGTTCGGACCCTGGTTCCAGACCGGGCAACCGAACGTCATCCCGCCGGCGGAGGAGGCGGCGATCATCAAGGCCCAGCGTGACGCGGGCGTCTCGGTCAGCGTCGGCGAGACGCAGATGCATCACCTCCCCTGCGGGGCCCACGAGGACCGCCGGACCGAGGAGCGAGAGCGGACCGCGATGTTCCATCGCAATGGCCTGGCCCGCCTGGTCTACTTCAACGGCGCGCTGTGCTTGAGCTACACCAAGGTCTACAGGGCGGCGTCCGCGGCCGGTGTGCTGCAGAAGGGCGCCGGCGGGCAGCCGTTCCTCTACCCGGCCTTCGTCGGCGGCTCCGGGCCGCTGGGCTTCACCCAGGAGCCGCTCGCCCAGTTCGACTTCTCCAACCCGGAGACCGAGGCGTTCTACGGGAAGCTCATCGGCGAGGCGGTCGACTCGGGCGCTGACGGCTGGATGGAGGACTTCGGCGAGTCGACGCCGGTCGACGGGGTGACGCTCGCCGACGGAACCTCCGGCAGCGCCGCCCATAATCGCTACCCGACCGACTACCACTGCACCGTCCAGCGGATCGCCGAGAAGACCGAGCGCCCGCTCGTCCGCTTCCAGCGCTCGGGCTGGACGGGGAGCGCGCGCTGCGCCGAGGTCGTCTGGGGCGGCGACCCGACAACGGTCTACGGCTTCGACGGCCTGAGCTCGGTCGTCACCCAGGCGCTCTCGATCGGACTCTCCGGGGTGGCCCGCTACGGGACGGACATCGGCGGCTACAACTCCTTCGGAGCCGGTACCGGCGGACTGAAGCCCGGCGAGACCGAGGACGAGACGCTCACCCCTGAGCTGCTCAAGCGGTGGATCGAGCTCGGTGCGCTGCTTCCGGTGATGCGGACCAAGCGCTCCGGGATCGCCCTGCCCTCCTACGACCGTCCCCAGGTCTTCGACCCCGAGATCCTGCCGACCTGGAAGAAGCTCACCGCCCTCCACCAGCAGCTGAACCCCTACCTGCGCGCGGCCGACGAGCAGTACCGCCGCACCGGCCTGCCGATCGTCCGCCACCTGATGCTCGCGCACCCGGAGCTGCGCGAGGCGCAGGCCGCCGACGACCAGTTCCTGCTGGGCGACGACCTGCTGGTCGCGCCCGTCACCGCGCCCGAGGTGACGGAGCGGAAGGCGTATCTTCCGCCCGGGCGTTGGGTCGACTTCTGGCGCTCGGTCGGCTACGACGAGGCGAGCACCGCCTACACGCTCGGCCGGGCGGAGATCCTCGAGGGCGGAAGCGAGCGCACGTTGCCCGCGCCGCTCGGCGAGCCGCCGCTGCTGCTGCAGGTCGGCGCGGTGGTCCCGCTGCTCGACCCCGCGATCCGGACCCTGACCGACTACGGACACCCCGGGGTGACCCGGCTGGCCGACCGCGAGCGCCGGGCGACGCTGCTCGCGGTGCCCCGCGGCACGACGTTCCGGCGCCTCGGCCCCTACGGCAGCGCGCGTTCGATCGAGCGCCGGGGCCGCTGGATCCTGCGGGTGCGTTCCAAGCGTCGCCAGCGGCTCGCGGTCGAGGCCTCGCTGCTCGCTCTGCGCCGGCCGCTCACGCCGCAGGAGGTGCTGGTCAACGGCAAGCGCCTCTCCCGCAAGCGCTGGAGCTTCTCGTCAGAGACCGGGGTGCTGACGCTCACCGTTCGCGGTGCGCTGGTCCGCGTCGAGGCGCGCAGCGCACGGGTGGTGCGAGAGCGGCGACGTCGCTGAGCGTCAGGTGTGAGGGGCGGCCCGGCGGGTATGGTTGCATGAGCAATCATTTTCGACCGCACGGAGATCGCCATGAGCAGCGCCGCCGCACCGTTCCCGAAGGAGGCCGACGAGTCGGGCGCCTTCGTCCGCCAGCAGTCCGCCTTCCGCGACCGGGTCAGCGCCGACGGCTCGACCGACTTCCCCGCCGAGGCCGGCCGCTACCACCTCTACGTCTCGCTGGCCTGTCCGTGGGCGCACCGCACGATCATCGTGCGCAAGCTCAAGGGCCTCGAGGAGGCCATCTCCCTCAGCATCGTCGATCCGCTCCGGGACGAGAAGGGCTGGCGCTTCGGCCCGGACTTCCCGGATCCGCTCGAGCACGGCTGGGCCTACCTCTCGGAGGCCTACCACGCCACGAACCCCGCGTTCGACGGTCGGGTCACCGTGCCCACTCTGTGGGACACCAAGACCGGCCGCGTCGTCAACAACGAGTCGGCGGACATCATCGTGATGCTCAACGAGGCCTTCGACGCGTTCGCGACCAACGCCGACCTCGACCTCTACCCCGAGGACCTCCGCGAAGAGATCGACGAGCTCAACGCCTGGGTCTACGACGACGTGAACAACGGGGTCTACAAAGCCGGCTTCGCCGCCAAACAGGCCTCCTACGAGGCCGCGGTGCGCCCGCTGTTCGTCGCGCTCGAGCGGCTCGACGAGCGCCTCTCCACTCGCCGCTACCTGTTCGGGGACGAGCCGACGCTCGCCGACTGGCGCCTCTTCACCACGCTCGTTCGCTTTGACGCGGTCTACGTCGGCCACTTCAAGTGCAACGTGCAGCGGATCGTCGACTTCCCGAACCTGTCGGGCTACCTGCGCGACCTCTACCAGCAGCCGGGCGTGGCCGAGACGGTCGACTTCGACCACATCAAGCGCCACTACTACATGACGCACGGCTCGATCAACCCGGCCGGGGTCGTGCCCATCGGGCCCGAGCTGGAGCTCGACGCGCCGCACGGCAGGGAGCACGTGGGCGGCTGAGTCCTCGCGAGGGTTGTTCGGCGCCCGGCGGTTCGCCGCAGGCTCTCCGCGCGCCCGTCAGCTCGGTGTCGCACCACCGACCCAGCGGTCCACCGGCAACGTCTCGCCGGCCATCGCGAGGGCCTGCGGGGTGAGGGCTTCGGCTCGGGGGAGCATGCTCACGGTGACGTCGCCGAGCGCGGCGATCGTCTCGGCGTTCGAACGCTCCAGCTCCGAGGGCTCCTCCGGCCAGGGCGTGAGCACCACGCCCCGCACGTCGAGCCCGGCGCTCCAGGCGGCCTCGATGGTCAGCAGGGTGTGGTTGATGGTGCCGAGCCCGGGGCGCGCCGCGATCACCACGGGCAGCCCGAGCGCGCGGGCGAGCGCGCGGACGTCGTAGCCCTGGTCGTCGAAGGGAACGAGCAGTCCGCCGACGCCCTCGACCACCAGCGTCCCGCCGACCGGAGCGGCCGCGCGGACGCTCGCCTCGAGCTCGCCCGGGTCGAGGGGCATGCCGGCCAGCCGAGCGGCCAGGTGGGGGGAGAGGGCGGGCCCGAACGTCCGCGCGCAGACCTCCTCGGGCTGCTGGCCCGTGCAGGCGG
>JACDAP010000467.1 GCA_013695395.1 Solirubrobacterales bacterium | reverse complement strand
AGTTTTTACAGGAATTGAAGAATGGATCTATGAAGCAACATTCACTTTACCAGCCCAATGTACCGACTGGATGTTCAGTTATGCCCTTTGTTGCAGGAACGGTGCGATCAGTACGATTAATGCTCCTCTAAGTGAAAACATCTATGTGTATTCGATGTTGAACAATACCATAGGCTGTAACAACTCACCCACCTTTACTAATAAACCGGTTCCATTTGTTTGTCTGGGACAGCAGTTTTGTTTCAATCACGGTGCGACTGATTCAGATGGTGATTCCCTGGTGTATTCACTTATAACACCGTTAGGTTCTTCAGGGCTTCCCATTACCTATAACGTTCCATATTCTGCAACGCAGCCTTTAAATTCAGTACCATCAATGACATTTGATACCCAATCAGGGGATTTTTGTATTACACCGCAATCATTGCAGGTAACTGTTATGGCTGTATTGGTTTCCGAATACAGGAATGGAGTGCTTATCGGCCAGGTCGAACGGGATCTTCAGATAACGGTTATTTCCTGTACGAACATGCTGCCAAGCTTAACAGGAATTAACGGAACCAATGAATTCACAGCGACTGTTTGCCAGGGTGAGCAACTTTGTTTTGCTCTTTTTTCAAATGACACAGATGTGGGCCAGACTGTTTCCATGACATGGGACCAGGGACTTTCCGCGGGTAATTTTAGTGCCGTGGGCGTTCCTCATCCATTGGGCTCTTTTTGCTGGACACCAACATTAAGTGATGTTGCCAGTAGTCCGCATTGTTTTACTGTACAGGTTCAGGATGATGCCTGCCCTTATTTTGGAGCTCAGATTTATTCATATTGTATAACAGTGATTAACCTTGTTGCCGATGCAGGTGCCAATCAAACGGCAAGTTGTGGAGGAACGGTTCCTATAACTGCATCTGCCACCGGGTCGCAGGGTACACCGACTTATCTTTGGAGTAATGGATTCACCGGAGCTTCGCAACTGGTAGGGCCAGGTACGTATGTTGTTACCGTTACCGATGGCATGTGTTCGGATGTAGACTCGTTGGTAGTAACACCGCTTGCAGGTCCTACGGCACAATTTAATTATACAGCAGGATGTCTGGGCACTCCTGTTTCTTTTAGCGATCAAAGTTCCGTTACAGGCGGAACAACAATAACAGCTTATAACTGGAGTTTTGGAAATGGAAATACATCGTCTTTGCAAAATCCCACTCACCAATATGTAACCGCAGGTACTTACAATGTTTGTTTATACGTAACTACGGCAAACGGATGTGTTGATACAGTTTGTCAAACAATAACCATTCTTTCATCAGCTACTGCAGGTTTTAATGCGGCTAATGCTTGTGTGAATTCCGGAATAACATTTACCAATACTTCTTCACCTGCAGGTCTCAATTACGCCTGGAATTTCGGGAACGGGGGAACATCAAACTTGACTAGCCCCGTGGTTACCTATTTAACAGCCGGAACATACAATGTGACTCTAATTGCCGGAACAGGTTCAGGTTGCCCTGATACAATAACACTACCGGTAACCGTATATGCAATCCCTACTGCCGGATTTAATTTTACAGGTGGAAACCAATGCGCCGGAAGCACTGTTAGTTTTAACGATATTTCCTCCGGCACAATAGCTTCATGGAACTGGGACTTTGGGGATGGGAGTGTTTCCACAATACAAAATCCTTCACACGTTTATGCTGCTACAGGCACTTTCACCGTGTGCCTGGTAGTTGAAACTACAAGTGGATGTTCTGACACTATATGCCAAAATGTTACTGTTCAAGTTTCAGCCATAGCTAATTTTACAACTACGAATGCTTGTATAAATGCACCGGTAATTTTTAATAACACATCGACTCCCTCAGGAATAAATTTTTCATGGAATTTTGGCAACGGTGTTACGTCAACACTAATAAATCCTTCCATCACGTATAGCACAGCCGGAACCTATAACGTTATGCTGATTGCGGGAACCGGAACAGGTTGTCCTGATACCACTGTACTACCGGTAACTATATATGCTGACCCGGTTGCCGATTTCAATTACTCCGGCGGTGGACCATGCCAGGGAGGAAATGTTACTTTTACTGATCAATCTACCGGCTCCGGAACTTTATGGGACTGGGATTTCGGAAATGGCATGACCTCACAGTTGC
>JACDAP010000453.1 GCA_013695395.1 Solirubrobacterales bacterium | reverse complement strand
GCTCAGGGCGGGTGAATCCGCACCACGTCCCTCGTACAGCGCGAGCAGCGCGTCGGCGTCGGCGCCCTCGATCGGGGACCCGACCGTCGTCGTCTCCTTGCGGAGCGTCTCCAGCGCGACGAAGCGGTCGATGGCCGCGACGTCCGCGTCCGGTCCCTGGCCGGTCACCACACCGGTCAGCCGCAGCAGCGTCTCCCATTCGTCCGGGCCCTCGCATGCGAAGACGGCGGGGGAGAAGTTCGCGACGTCGCGGATCGCGAAGGAGTAGAGCGCGAGGTCGTAGTGGGAGCGCTCCAGCGCGCTCGGGGCGGGGAGGATCACGTCGGCGTGGCGGGAGGTCTCGTTGACGTAGATGTCCACGCTGACCATGAAGTCGAGCCCCTCCAGCGCCGCCGCGAGTCGGTCGGCGTTCGGCGTCGAGACGACCGGGTTGCCCGCGAGGGTGATGAGCGCGCGCACCCGCCCCTCGCCGGGCGTCTCGATCTCCTCGGCAAGCGCGGCGACCGGGAGCTCTCCGAAGAGCTCGCCGAGCCCGCGCACCCGGGAGGCCCAGCGTCCGTGCCGGTACCCGCGGCCGCGGCCCGGCTCGCCCTTCGTGTTCGCCCCGCCCGCGGCGACCCGCGGGAACATCGCGCCGCCCGGCCGGTCGAGGTTGCCGGTCACCGCGTTGACCACGTCGACGAGCCAGGAGTTGAGCGTGCCGAAGGCCTGGGTCGTGGTCCCGATCCGCCCGTAGACCACGGCGCGCTCGGCACCGGCCAGATCACGGGCGAGCGCGACGATCCGCTCCGCCGGGATCCCGGTGAGGTCACTGACCCCCTCCGGGGTGAAGTCCGCGCAGAGTGCCCGCACCTCATCACCGCCCTCGTAGAGCTCGGCATCGAGCGCTGTCTCGAGCCCCTCCGCGAAGATCACCTGGAGCAGTGCCATGAGCAGCAGCCCGTCGGTGCCGGGGCGGATGAACAGGTGCTCGTCGGCCTCCTCCGCGGTCCGGGTGCGCCGCGGGTCGACCACGACGATCCGGCCACCCCGCGCCCGGATCCCGCGCAGCCGGCCCCGTGCGTTCGGCGCGGTCATCAGCGAGCCGTTGGAGGCGAGCGGGTTGGCGCCCATCACGAGGAGCATGTCCGTCCGGTCCAGGTCGGGGACGGGGACCGTGGTGCCGGTGCCGAACATCAGCGCGCTGGCCATCTGCTTGGGGTACTGGTCGACCGTCGAGGCCGAGAAGATGTTCTTCGTCCCGAGCGCCTTCAGCAGCACGCGCCCGTAGACGATCGCGCCGAGGTTGTGGGCCGCCGGATTCCCGAGGTAGGCGGCGACCGCGTCCTTGCCGCCCGCCGCCTGCACCGCGGGCAGCTTCTCCGCGATGAGCGCGAACGCCTCGTCCCACGTGGCCTCGGCGAACGTCCCGTCGGCCTGCTTGAGCAGCGGCGTCCGGACCCGGTCGGGATCCTCGTGAAGCTCCTTGACCGCCACGCCCTTCGGGCAGAGGAACCCCTTCGAGAAGACGTCGTCCGCGTCCCCGCGGACCTTCCCGACCGTCCGGGTCGCGTCGTCGACCTCGAGCGTGAGGCCGCAGGTGGCCTCGCAGAGCGGGCAGGTTCGGATGGCGGTGCGCATCCTCCGAGCATCCCACGCCGCCGCGGACCGATCCAGGTCGCCCTCGCGCCTATCGTGAGACAGGCTGATGTCCGACCGCACCGACCGCCTCGCCGCCCAGCGCAAGAGCCTCCCCGACGGCCCCGGCGTCTACCTCTTCCGCGACGCCAAGGGCAAGGTCATCTACGTCGGCAAGGCGATCTCGATCCGGAAGCGGGTCGCCAGCCACTTCGCCAACCCGGTGACGCGGGGCTCGGTCGAGATGACGAGCCTCGTCGACCGGATCGACTGCCTGCTCGTCGCCTCCGAGACCGAGGCGCTCCTGACCGAACAGGGCTTCATCAAGCAGTACAAGCCGCGCTTCAACATCAAGCTGCGCGACGACAAGAGCTACCCGTTCATCGCGATCTCGACCGACGAGGCGTTCCCGCGGGTCTACTTCACGCGGGAGAAGCACCGGCGCGATCGGCTCTACTTCGGCCCCTACTCGAGCGCCAAGCGGACCCGCTCCACCCTCGAGCTGCTCGGCAAGGTCTTCCAGTACCGCTCCTGCAACGGGAAAGAGCCGGGGCGCCGCACCGGCTCCCCGTGCCTCGACTACTACATCAAGCGCTGCGGGGCCCCCTGCGTCGACTACGGGGTCGACCGGGAGCAGTAC
>JACDAP010000449.1 GCA_013695395.1 Solirubrobacterales bacterium | reverse complement strand
CCTCGAAGGCGAGCAGGTCGAGCACCCAGTCGGCCCGGTTGAACGGCGCGCTCCCGCCGCCGAGATCGAGGACGAGCGCGTCGTCGGGGACCTGGGCGAGGATGCGCGTGATCGCGGCCTCGAGCATCAGCGCGCTCCTCGGGCGGCGTGCTCGCAGATCGCTGCATAACGGCGATTCGGGAACACGCCGACGGCGATCACAGCTGTACCTGTTGCGCTTCGACCGCGCCGGCCCGCAACGCCTCGAGTGCCGCGCGGGCGATTGCGAGGTCCTGGATGGCGAGCCCGGTGGAGTCGAAGAGGGTGACGGCATCGGCGCCGCTGCGGCCGGGGTGCTCCCCGCTGAGCACGGCACCCAGGTCGGCGACCCGGGAGCGCTCGACGAGCCCGGCCTCGACCGCTGCGGTGAGCTCCCCGCCGTGGGAGGCCTGGGCCCACTCGTCGCAGAAGAGCTCGCACGCGGTGACCGCCTCGACGGTCGCCTCCGCCTTGCCGGGTCCGTCGGCACCGAGCATCGTGAGGTGGAGCCCGGGTCGTAGATCCGCGGCGGTGACCACCGGCGTGGCGCCCGGGGTCACGCAGCACACGGCCTCCTGCGCCAAGGCCTCCGCGAGCGTCCCGGCCCGCCAGCCGAGCTCCTCGGCCAGCGCCTCCGCAATCCGCTCGCGCGGGTCGCTCACCACCCCGTCCGTGAAGCCGTGGGCGGCCAGGCAGCGAGCGGTCCAGGCGCCGTTGACGCCGCACCCGATCACACCTGCGCGCGTCGCTCCGGCGGGCGCCAGCGTGCGCGAGGCCAGCGCGGCGACCGCGCCCGTCCGCAGCGCGGTGACCGCGCCGGCGTCGAGCATCAGGATCGGCTCGCTCGTCGTCGCGTCGTTCAGGAGCACGACGCCGATGACGGTCGGCAGGTCGCGCGAAGGGTTCTGCGGGAACGAGGAGATCCACTTGAGCATCGCCAGGCCGTCCCCGCGGGCGGGCATCGCCCGGAAGTCCCCGTACGGCGGACTCGGCAGGTAGCTCTTCGGCGGCATCACCCACTCACCGCGGCGATGGCGGACGAACGCGTCGGTGACCGCACGGATCGCGGCGGCGGGGCTCACCGCAGCGAGCACGGCAGCACGGTCGAGAACGGGAACGTCGGGCATCGCAGCGTGAGGCTACCCCGGCCACCTCGACAACGATCTAGGGACAACTGTACGGTCGCGTTCGTGCCGACCCGCTCGCTGCTCCTCGCCCTGCTCGCCCTCCTGCTGCTGCCCGCGGCCGCCGCCGCCGACGAGGCCCGCCCCGGCGTGGTCATCCAGCGCTCCGCCCACGGGACCCCGCACATCGAGGGCAAGACGCTCTTCGACGCGGGCTACGGCAACGGCTACACGATGGCCGAAGACCATCTCTGCGTTCTGGCCGACGTCTACGTGACCGTCCGCGGCGAGCGCGCGCGCTTCTTCGGACCCGCCGGCAGCTACGTGACCCGCGGCAACGGGGTCACGTCGAACAACCTCAACTCGGACTTCTTCTTCCAGCGGATCATCGACGAGAACGTCATCGAGAAGCTCCTCGAGTTGAAGCCCCCGCAGGGCCCCCTCCCGGACTTCGACGACATCGTCCGCGGCTACGTGGGCGGCTACAACGCCTACCTGCGGGCGATCGGCGGGCCCGCGGGCGTGAAGGACCCGGCCTGCAAGGGGCAGGAGTGGGTGCGGCCGATCACGCGCATCGACGCCTACCGGCGCTTCTATCAGCTCGCGCTGCTCGCCTCCCAGGGCGTGGCGATCGACGGGGTCGGCGCTGCGGCGCCGCCGCCCGGCGTGGACCTTCCCGCCGCCCGTTCGGAGGACCGC
Source organism: Solirubrobacterales bacterium (assembly GCA_013695395.1). GTDB lineage: Bacteria > Actinomycetota > Thermoleophilia > Solirubrobacterales > Solirubrobacteraceae > Paraconexibacter. Next base: position 2,077 of record JACDAP010000449.1, on the reverse strand, counting down.
CGAGCGATGGGCGCGGCTGACGCCGTCGTCGCCGCGCTGAAGCCCGGGGAAGTCGACGAACGACTCGGCGGCCTCGGCTCGAACGCGTACGGCCTCGGCAGCGAGGCGACCAGGAGCGGCCGCGGCATCGTGCTCGGCAACCCGCACTTCCCGTGGGAGGGCTCCGAGCGCTTCTTCCAGACCCAGCTGCGCGTACCGGGCAAGCTCAACGTCTCCGGGGCCTCGCTGCTCGGCGTCCCCGGGGTCCTGATCGGCTTCACGGAGAACCTCGCCTGGAGCCACACGGTCTCCACCGCCCGGCGCTTCACGATCTTCGAGCACCGGCTCGTGCCGGGCGCGCCGACGAGCTACATCGTGGACGGGCAGGTGCGCAAGATGCGCGCGTCGCAGGTGACCGTGATGGTCAAGGGGGCCGACGGGTCGCTCGCCCCGCGGTCGCGGACCCTCTACTCGATCGGGGATCGGCCGGTGCTGACGAGCATCCTCGGCCTCCCGGTCTTCCCCTGGACGCCGGAGCGCGTGTTCGTGATCGGCGACGCGAACGCGACGAACTTCCGCCTGCTCAACCACTTCTTCGAGACCGACAAGGCCCAGTCGGTCAAGCAGCTCGACGCGATCGAGCGCGAATACCAGGGCATCCCGTGGGTCAACACCATCGCCGCCGACAGCACCGGCCAGGCCTACTACGCCGACATCGGCTCGATGCCCGGCCTGACGAGCGAGAAGATCACCCGCTGCTCGACGGTCATCGGCGTCGCGCTCGACCTCGCCCAGCGCGTCCAGGTGCTCGACGGCTCGAACCCGGGGTGTGACTGGGACACCGGCCCCGGCGCGGTCGCCCCCGGCCAGCTCGGCCCCGACCAGCAGCCCTCGCTGTTCCGCCGCGACTACGTGCTGAACGCGAACGACTCCTACTGGCTGACCCAGCCGCGCCAGCCGCTCGAGGGCTTCTCGCGCGTGATCGGGGACGAGCAGACCACGCGGGGCCTGCGCACGCGCATGGGGATCACCCTCGCCGAGGAGCGCCTCGCGGACACCGACGGTGAGCCGGGCGGACCCAAGTTCGACGTGGAGAACCTCTCCCGGATCGAATTCAACAACCGCGGGAAGGCCGCCGAGCTGTGGCGCGAGCCGCTCGTCGCCTACTGCCGGGCGAACCCGACGGTGCCCTCGAGCATCGGCCCCGTCGATGCGACCGCCGCCTGCGACGTGCTCGCCGCCTGGTCGGGCCGGGACGACCTCGACGCGCCGGGCGCCGTGCTCTTCCGCCGCTTCGCCACCCGGGCGCTCGGCGCGATTCCGTCGCCATACACGGTGGCCTTCGACAACGCCGACCCGGTGAACACGCCGCGGGGGCTCGCCACCGAGAATCCCCAGGTCCAGCTCGCGCTGGGCGACGCCATCCGCGACCTGGCCGGGGCGGGCATCCCGGTCGACGCCGGGCTGCGCGGCTACCAGTTCGAGAAGCGCGGCAGCGAGGAGGTCCCGATCCACGGCGGCCCCGGTGGCACGGGTGTGTTCAACGTCATAACCGCGCCGTTCAACGCCAAGCGCGGCTTCCCCGACGTCGTCCACGGCTCGAGCTACGTGCAGGTGGTGGAGACCGGTGGCGGCTGCCCGAAAGCCAAGACGATCCTCACCTACTCGCAGTCGACCGACCCGACCTCCCCGTACTTCGCCGACCAGACGAAGCTCTACTCCGAGAAGAAGTGGATCGACCAGCCCTTCTGCCGCAAGGACATCGAGGCCGACCCGGCGCTGAAGACGACCCTGCTCGGCTCCCGCGATGTTCCCGCCCTCTCGCGCGTGCGGGTGAAGCGGACGGCCCGCTCGCGCCTCGTGACCTTCGTGCTCAAGCGCCCGGCGCGCGTCTCCCTGAGCACCGAGCGTGGCGGGAAGATCGTGCGGAGGGTGAGCCGCAAGCGCCTGCGCTCGGGCACGAACCGGCTGCGGATCGTCGTCGGCTCGAAGACGACCACGCTGCGCCTGAGCGCGAAGCCGTTCGGCGAGCGCCGCCTCACCCTGAAGCGTCGCACCGCCGGCTCGCGGCCGCGATAGCCTGCGCTCCCGTATGAGC
>JACDAP010000590.1 GCA_013695395.1 Solirubrobacterales bacterium | reverse complement strand
CTCCCGGGCTCGCTCTACTCCGCAACCAAGCACGCCGTCCACGCGATGGGCGAGGCGATCCGCGCCGATCTGGACGGCACCGGCATCCGCACGACGATCATCGCGCCGGGCATGGTCGAGACCCCGTTCTTCGACAACAAGCCCGAGAACGCGCTCCAGCCCGAGGACATCGCCGCGGCCGTCATGTACGCCATCTCCCAGCCCAGCCGGGTCGACGTCAACGAGATCCTGGTGCGACCCACCGCGCAGCCGACGTAGATGAGCGGGCCGCCGCCCGGCAGGCAGCTCGCACCGCTGGCCACCGAAGCCGACCGCGAGAAGGCACTGCGCACACTCCGAGCCGCGCACGCCGCCGGCCGCCTCGGCGAGGAGGAGTTCGAGCGCCGTGTCGGCAAGGCGCTCACCGCCCGGACCCGCGCAGAGGTCCGCGCGACGCAGCTCGGCTACCTGACCGTCGACCTCCCGGCACGCGGCGGCCGGCTTGGGCGACGCGTGCACCGGGCGGCGCTCGGGCTCCATGCCGCCGCCTTCACCGGGGCGAACGGCACCGCGATCGGTGTATGGGCCCTCACCGGCGAGGGGCTCTTCTGGCCGGCGCTCCTGCTCGTGCCGACCTCGGGGCTGCTGGCCGCCCACGCCGCGAGCGGCCCGCTCGTGCGGCGGGCCTGGCGCACCGTCCGCGGACGGTCCGACCCGCCGCGTCGCCGCTGAGAACGGAACCGAGCCCACCGCGCGGGCGGGTACCCATCCTCACCGTGCTCCGGCCGGGTCGGCTGCGACAGCGGCGTCCGAGTTAGGGTCCGCCGCGATGCCCGACACCGCCCCCGTCCTTCCCATCGCCGTCTACGGCGCCACCGGCTTCACCGGCAAGCTCGTGACCGCGGAGCTCGCCCGCCGCGGCCTGACCGGCGTGCTCTGCGGCCGAAACGCCGAGAAGCTCGCCGCGGCCGCCGCTCCCTCCGGGTTCGAGACGCGTACCGCGGCCCACGACGATCTCGCCGCCCTGACCGCCGCGTTCGCCGGCTGCGGCGCGGTGATCGCCTGCGCCGGCCCGTTCCTCGACGTCGGCGACCGCGTCGTCGAGGCTGCGATCGCGGCCGGCTGCCACTACGTCGACACCACCGGTGAGACCCCGTTCATCGAGCGCGTCATCCACCACCACGGCCCGGCGGCCGAGCGCGCCGGCGTGGCGCTGGTCAGCGGCATGGGCTTCGACTACCTGCCGGGCGACCTCTGCTGCGCGTTGGCCGCTGAGCGCGCCGGGCCGCTGAGCGAGCTCGTCGTCGCCTACGCGATCGAGGGCTTCACCCCCACGCGCGGCACCGCGCGCTCGTCGCTGCTGATGCTCTCGAAGGGGAGCACCCGCGAGCTGCTGCGCCCGCCGCTGCGCCATTTCGACTACGGCGCTCCGCTCGGCCGCCAGGCTGTGGCGCCATACCCCGCCGGTGAGTCGTTCACCGCTCCCCTCCACGTCGACACGCGGAAGGTCACCGCGGTGGTCACGGCGAGCACGTTCGCCCCCTCCCCCCGGCTCGGCCCGATCGTCCCGGCGCTCACCGCGCCGGTCGGGCTGCTCATGCGCTCCGCACGGATCCGCCGCCTGGCCGACCGGGCGATCGATCGCCTGCCCGAGGGTCCGACGGACGGAGCCCGGGATGCGGTCCGCTGGAGCGTCACGGTGGAGGCACGGACAGCGGACGGAGCGGCCCCGCAGCGCGCGACGGTCCGCGGCGGTGACATCTACGGCATCACCGCCGTGACGACCGTTGAGGGGGCCTCGCGCATGGCGACCGCGGGTTACCACCGCGCCGGCGGCCTCGCCCCCGCGCAGGCCTACGACGCCCGTGACTTCCTCGCCGCCCTCGCCCCGCACGGTGTCAGCGTAGGCTGACACGGCGTCGCCGAACGCCCGCGGTCGCCACCGCCTCGGGCCCTCGGCCCAGGCGACGAGGTGATCGAGCCGACAGAAGATCAGTACCGCGCGGCCTCCGACGCACGAAAGCTCAGCCGACGGCCTGGATCACGCGCGCGCGCTCCGCGGTGACGTCCGCGGCGGCGCGATCGATGTCGACGATCCGCTGCCTGTAGGCCGCGATCCCTCCTTTCTGCCAGCGGGCCCGATCCGGGTTGGGGTCCCCGGCCGAGGCGAAGCGGTTGAGCAGGCGCTCGATCGTCGGCTTGTCCTGCCGCCCGATCGCACGGACCAGCTGCAGCGTCAGCTTGCGGGTGCTGGACATCACGTCGAGCTGCGTCCGTCGGGCGGCCGCCAGAGCAGGCGGTGCCTGAAGGGCGGCGAGTTCAGACCGCAGCCGCGTCACGCGGCGGGCGTAGGTGCGCAGGGCTCGGCTCTGGCGCTCCAGGCCGCCGGCCGCGCCGAGCTCCTTGCGGAGCTTGCGCCGGGCCTTGTCCACACGCTTGACGATCGAGTCGGCCCTCGGCACGAACGCGGCGAGCTGGCGGGTCTCCGCCGCCATCAGCACGTTGAGCTCGTAGGCGCGGATCACGAGCTCGTGGAGACGCCCGGCCTGCACCGGCGGCACCAGGGCGGCCACCTGCTGGCGGACCTGTTCGATGTCGAGCTCCGCCCGGCGCAGCTCGAACTCCGCCACCTTGCCCTTGAGGCCGCCCCCGGCGAACTTCCGGAAGGTGTCGTCGGCGGCCCGGAATTGCGGATCGGCGGACCGATAGACCGCGTCCACGTCCTCGAAGTACCCGCGGACGCGGTCGAGGTCCGAGGTCCCGCCGCAGCCGACGAGCAGCCCCGCGACCAGGCCAAGGAGGGCGAACCGCGCCCGCTGCGTCATCGCTTGACGAGGTCGACCCTCGACACGCTGCCGTCACGGTGACGGAACTGGAGCTTCACCAGCCCGACCCCTGGGGCGAACCAGGAACGCCGCACGCCCGAGCCGAAGCGGTAGCCCCGCTGGGTCATCCTCGTCTCGACCAGCAACGCCGGGAACCGGCCGGCAGGGGTGCGCACGCGCTGGTTGCCGATCACCTTCGACCTGCCGGTCACGCCGTAGACGTTGTAGTCGCGCCCGGACCTGGACGTCTTCCACGTGTCCTTCTTCTGAGGGTACGCGGGCAGGACCGGGTTGATTCCGTAGACCGCGAGGTCCATCGGCGTGAAGAAGTGGCGGCGACGGCTCGACGGCTGGCTGCGCGGCCCGAGCGCCGGGAACTTCACGCGCGAAGCGGCGGACGTCGCGACCGACAGGTTCGTGATCCCGGATTGACCGGAGCTGAACACGTAGCTGCCGCGCACCTGGATCGGCCCGGAGATCTCGCGGACGTCGACGCGCGCCGTGCTGTTGGCGACCGCACCGACCGTGAACTCCTGCACCGAGGCGCGCTTCATGTGCTTGGTGTTGGTGTAGCGGTAGCGGCGTGTGGTCCCGCTGCTCAGCGGGAACCACGCACGGTCCGACGGCGCGGTACGCGGCTCGAGGTTCGTGGCCTGCAGCTCGGCGACGCTCAGCGGGCCGCCCGCATGGCGGATGACGATCTTCACCGGGCCGACGCCGTACACCCACCACGTCGTCCGCACGCCGCTGCCGTACGGATCGCCCAACGCGCCGGCCTGCGTGATGTCGGATTCCACC
>JACDAP010000358.1 GCA_013695395.1 Solirubrobacterales bacterium | reverse complement strand
ACAAGCTCGTGGGGGCCCTGGGAACCTTCGGTGTCCCGGGCGGCAGCGAACTGGCGCGCGAGCTCGAGTTCGCGCTCGCGACCGACGTGACCGGCGAGGACGCGCCACGGCTCGCCGAGCTCGTGCTGGCGCTCGGCCGCGAAGTCGAACGTGGGCCCGCCCCCTCAACCCCGGGCGGCCCCCGTGCGGCCGCGCCGACGCCGGGTGGCCCCGAGGCGGCGGACCTCCTCCCGCTGGTATCGGAACCGCCGCTCCTGGTCCTGAGCAGCGACGAGACGCTGTCGGGGCGCCTCTTGGACGAGGGCGTCGCGCTCGGGCTCCGCGTCGTGGTCGTCGGCGACGCCGCGGAGGCGGCGGCACGCGTCGATCGGGAGCCCCCGTCGGCGATCCTCGTCGACCTCGGGGGCACCCCGCCCGACGACGCGCTCGTGGAGCTGCTCGAGCGCCTCGGGCGATCGACCTCGCCGCTCCCGGTCCACGCCGTCGGTGCCGGCGCCGGGCTCGCGACGCGCGTGGAACTCACCCGCCTCGGCGTGCGCAGCATCATGCCGCGCGCGCTCACGCCCGCCGCCATGCTGGGGTCGGTCGAGCGAGCGCTGGCCGCCCCGACGGCCCTCCCTCCTCACGTCCTCGTCCTCGACGACGACCCAGACGAGCTCCATGGGACCTGCCGCGAGCTCGAGGCCGACGGCGTCGTGGTGGACGGCACGGGCGATCCAGGCGCGTTCTGGCAGCTGCTCGAGCGCGCCGCTCCAGACCTCGTCGTCCTCGCCCTCGACGCGCACTCGGTCAGCGCCGACGACGTCTGCCGCGTCCTGCGCGCGGACGCGCGCTTCGCCCAGTTGCCGGTGGTCATCATGAGCAGCCGCTCCGACGAAGCGAGCATCGAGCGCAGCATCGTCGCCGGTGCCGACGACCACCTCTGCCGGCCGCAGGCGGCCTCGCGGTTGCGGGGCCTCGTCCGTCACCGCATCGGACACGGCGGCGCCGGGCGGGGGCATGCGGGCGACGTCGATCCGGCGACGGGTGTCCCCGGCGCGTGGAGCGTAAGCGACAACCTCGTCCGCCTCGGCTCGATGGCCGACCGCCATGGGGTTCCGCTCTGCGTCGCCGTGGTGCAGCTCGACCCGGGCGAGCACGGTGAAGACGGCGCCGTCCTGCGCCGGCTGGGCGGGCTGCTCGTGCGGGCGTTCCGCGGCGAGGACGCGCTCGGGTCCTGGGGGAGCGAGCAGTTCCTCGTGGGCCTCTACGGGGCGACGGCCGCGATCGGCGCCCGGCGCCTGGAGGACGTCCTCGTCCGCTTCCGGGCGCTGGAGCAGTCGGTGTCCCAGGGGTCCGGCCCCGTCGCCACGTTCAGCGCCGGGCTCGCCCAGCACCGCGTGCACGCGACCGGCGCGCAGGAGCTCAGCCGGTCGGCGGGCGATGCGCTCAGCCGTGCACGACGCCACGGCCCGGGCCTGGTCGTGTCCTCGCAGTGGCGAGCCCCGGTCGTGGCGGGGGAGATCGACGTGCTCGTCGTGGAGGACGACCCGGCGCTCCGCGACGTGCTCGAGCACGTCCTCCGGGCCCGGGGGCTGACCTACGCGCTCCTCGAGGACGGGCGAGCGGCCGTCGAGGCCCTCGACGGACCCGTCCCGTCGCTTCGCCCGCGGGTGGTCCTGCTCGACGTCGACCTTCCGGGACTCGACGGCCTCTCGGTCCTCCGGCACCTGGGGCGCGTCGAGGCGCTGGGCGCCCTGCGGGTCATCATGCTGACCGCCCGGGCCGGCGAGGCCGATGTCCTGGAAGCACTCGAGCTCGGCGCGCTCGATCACGTCGCCAAGCCGTTCAGCGCACCGATCCTCATGCACCGCATCGAACGGGCACTGGCGACCGCATGACCCTGGTCGGCCTGGAGACGGTGGCGCTGGTCGAGGGCGGTATCGCGGCCGGTGGCGTCGCCGCCATCTCGGCGCATTTCGGTGTCGTCCGACGCCGGACCACCCGTGAGGCCCCGCGGCGCGCGCTCGCCCACGACCTCCTGCGTTCGAC
>JACDAP010000351.1 GCA_013695395.1 Solirubrobacterales bacterium | reverse complement strand
CGGCGAAGCAGCGCCCGCCGGCGAGCGCTGGTGCGACACCCTCCGCCGCGTCGAGAAGGAACGGCCGCCCCTCCCGGAAGTCCACGCGGAACGGCTCGACGGGCGGACGGGCGGCGGGCGGCGGCGCGGCGTCCGGGAACGGGCAGGCCGCTCTGGAAGACCAGACGCCGTAGGAGCGTCTACGCGCCAACCAAAGCGGCGCGGTCATCACCTTCCAACCCCAGGTCCGGGTCGGCGTTCCTCCTGCATGAACCCGATCAAGACCATCCTCACGATGACGGCCACAGCCGCCCTGGCCCTCCCGGCCGCGGCCCTGGCCGATGCGCCGTCGACGACCAAGGGCCCGTCCTCCGCGAAGCAGTGCAAGACGCTCCGGACCCAGATGGGCGCGGACGCGTTCAAGGCCGCCTACGGCACGAACACGTCCAAGAGCAACGCCTTCGGCAAGTGCGTGTCGGCTCTGAGCAAGGCCGCCAAGGCCGAGCGCGCCAGCACCGTCGATGGATGCCGGGCCGAGCGCGCCGCCGACGCGGCCGCCTTCGCCGCGAAGTACGGCACGGGCAAGAAGCAGGCCAACGCCTTCGGCAAGTGCGTCTCGGCCTCCGCCAAGAAGGACGCCGCCGAGGTCCGCAGCGACCAGCGCAGCGCCGTGAAGAGCTGCCGCCAGGAGCGCGGCGAGGACGCGAACGCCTTCAGCGCGAAGTACGGCACGAACGCCAACAAGCGCAACGCGTTCGGCAAGTGCGTCTCCAAGGCGGCCAAGGCCAAGGCCGAGGATCGCGACGACGCCGCCGAGGCAGCGAACAACGACACCCCGCAGAACGACACGAACCCGGGCCAGAGCAAGAAGCAGAGCTCCTAGCTCCAGCGCCGCTTTCCCAACCCGCAGCACGTCGGGCCGTCCCTCCGGGGGCGGCCCGATGCTGTTCTCAGAGGAAGCGCCCGTCCTCCTGCAGCAGCTCGCCGTCGACCGTGATCCGCCCACCGCTGCGCAGGTCGCAGATCAGATCCCAGTGCAGCGCGGACTCGTTGGTCCCCCCGGTCTCAGGGTAGGCGCGCCCGAGCGCGAGGTGAACGGTGCCGCCCATCTTCTCGTCGAGCAGGATCGTGCCCGTCGGCCGGTCGATCCCGTAGTTCGTCCCGATGCCGAGCTCGCCGATCCGGCGGGCGCCGTCGTCGGTGGAGAGCGCCCGGTCGAGGTACTCCTGGCCCTCGTCGGCTCGGGCGGTGAGCACCTCCCCGTCCCGCAGCTCGAGCTCGACGCCGTGCACCTCCACCCCGGCGGGGCTGCTCGGCACGGTGAAGCGGATGCGGCCGCTGGCGCTGTCCTCGCGCGGCCCGGTGAAGACCTCTCCCGAGGGCATGTTGCGCTTGCCGTCGGAGTTGACCCAGCTGCGCCCTTTCGTCGTGAGGGTCACGTCGGTTCCGTCGGCCTCGACGCGGATCGTGCTCGCCTTCTCCAGCCGCTTGGCCAGCTGCGCCTGGAAGGCGCCGAGCTCCTGCCAGGCCCGCACCGGGCCCTCCGGGCGGTCGAGGAAGAGCGCCTGCGCCACGAAGTCCGCGTACTCCTCGAGCTCGAGCCCGGACGCAGCGGCCAGCGACGGCGTCGGCCAGAGCGTCGAGCACCAGCGCTTGCGCATCGTCTGGTCCTGGATCGGCTTCCGGGCCCGGCGGGCGCGCAGCAGCCGGTCGGGGTCGACCCCTGCGAGCTCGCGCACGTCGTCCGGGGCCTGGATGCCGAGCACCCGCTCGCACTTCTTCGCCTCGTGGAGCGCGAGCGGCGCGACCTCCTCGAGCTGCCACTCCTTCGCGTGGTCGTAGAAGGCGCGGGCCTGGCCGGGGACCTCGATGCGCATGGTCGGCCAGGCGTCGGCGGCGAGGATCGCGCGCTGGAGCTCGATGAGCAGCGGCGCCGCGAGGGAGGTGGAGCGCACGAGCACCTGCTGCTGGGGTTGCACGTCGAGGCAGTAGCCGACGAGCAGGTCGGCGAACGCGGCGGGGTCCGGGGCCATCCGCGCAGTCTCCCAGGCCCCCGGAGCATGCACCGCCTGCCGGGGCTCAGGGTGCGTCGAGCTCGGGGAAGTGCTCGGGAACGTGCGCGCGGAGCGCGTCGCGGACGGAGGCCCGCTCCTCCCGCGTCGCTGCGCGCAGCCGGGTCAGGAGCGCGGCCTGGCCCTCGGTGGCCACGTCGGCGACGGTCCAGCGCACGGCGAGCCGCTCGAACAGGAACTCGACGGCCCGGTGCCACACGTCCTCACGTGCCGCCGCGGCCGTCGAGCGCTCGCCGCGCAGCAGCGCCGTGTACTCCTTGCGTGTCCCCGGGGACATCACGGTGCGCAGCGCGAGCTCGCGCCCTTCCGCGTCGACGTGGGTCGCGGTCGGTTCGAGCTCGTCGGGGGCGGTGAGCTCGAGGTCCAGCCCGAGATCGGCGAACGAGCCACCCGCGCCCGGGGCGGGCTTCCCGGCGCTGCGGCGCTTGCGGTCGCGCTTGCCCATCGGCTACCGGT
>JACDAP010000317.1 GCA_013695395.1 Solirubrobacterales bacterium | reverse complement strand
TCCACTGCGGGGTGCGCTGGTAGAGCTCGAAGTAGCCGGCCCGCGGGGCGAGCGCCCGTGTGATCTGCATGCCGGTCGAACCGGTTCCGATGACGCCGATGCGGCGGCCGTCCAGCGGCACCGAGTGATCCCACTCGGCCGAGTGGAAGCAGTCGCCCGTGAAGTCCTCGAGCCCGTCGATCGCGGGCTTGCGGGTCCGGACCAGCCCGCCCGCGGCGGTGATCACGAAGTCGTAGCGGCCCTCGCGCCCCGTCTTCGTCCGGAGCACCCATTCGCTCCCGGTCCAGGTCGCCTCCTCCACCGGCGTCTTGAACGAGGTCTTCGCGCGCAGCCCGAAGTCGTCGGCGACGCGGTGCAGGTACGCGTTGATCTCGTGGCCAGAGGAGTAGACGTGGGTCCAATCCGGGTTCGGCGCGAACGTGTACTGGTAGTAGCGCGAGGCGACGTCGCAGCTGAGGCCCGGGTACGTGTTCGCGTGCCACGTGCCGCCGAAGTCGCTCCACTGCTCGAAGAGCTCGAAGTCCTCGAGGCCGGCGAGCTTCAGCTTGCAGGCCATGCCGATGCCGGACATGCCGGCGCCGACGATCGCGATGCGAGGGGAGCGGAGGGTGGCTGACATGGTGTCGAACGGTACCGGGGAACGTGACTTTCGGGCGTCGGCTGCGTTGAAGGGACATGCGACTGCTCCGACCGCTGCTCCCACTGCTCCTGCTGGCCGTGTTCGCGGTTCCGGCGTCGGCCGCGGACACGACAATCGCGACCGTCGCGAAACGCACGCAGCTCGCCGCCGGGTTCGGCGTGGTGCTCTACAGCGCCTACGACGCCGACGCCGGGAACTACCGGCTGATGGCGTTCGAGGACGGACGGGCGAACGCGCTCCCCGTGGCCGCCTCGGCCCGCCCGTTCCAGGCGGACGTCGGGCCGACCCGCTCCCGCCACGCGTTCTACGTCTACTCGCGCTGCGGCGAGGCTGCGGGTAGCTGCGACCTGTACGCGTTCAACCCGGCGACCGGTCGCGAGCAGCGCTCGAAGGCCTCCGACCCCAAGCACGACGACCTCCACCCGACCTACTGGAAGGGCTCGCTGGCCTTCGTCCGCGAGTACGGGACGACCAAGGAGCCGCGGCAGGTCGTCTACCAGCGCTCGACCGCGGACACCCGGCGCTCGGAGCGGCTTCCGGGCGTGCCGGAGCGACGCTGCGACAAGGGCGTGTGCATCTCGCCGCGGGCGGACTTCACCGCGCTCGAGCTGCACGGGCACTCGCGGCTCGCCCAGCTCGTGAACTCGGTCGAACCCTCCGTCTACAAGGTGGAAGGTCAGCCGGCCGAGACGTTCCGCTCCGCGGGCACGGAGCTGCGGCTGCTCGACCGCGACCTGACCCGCTCGCGGCGGCTCATCCGCTCCAGCACGGGGATCGGCGGGCAGCGCCTCACGGGTGTCGCCTTCGGCCAGGGCGCGCTCTTCGTCTCCTTCAGCTGCCTCGGGGATCCGGGCGGCTGCACCCGGCTCAAGGCGGGTGTCTACCGCTACGTCTACTCGGCGAACGAGAAGGCCTCGTTCGTCTGGGGCCTCGCCGCCGACGCGGAGCCGATCTACGCCCTCGCGGCCGACCGCCGGAAGCTCTACGAGCTCCGCGACGGCGGGGCGCCGGTCGACGGCGTGAACGCGGGGCTCGAGTGCGACCAGGAGAGCTTCGGCCCGCCCGGGGCGCCCCGCTGCGCGATCGTCCAGCGTGACCCGGCGCCGACGTTCGTCCCGATCCCGGCCCCGTGAGCAGGGGGTGTGAGTCCTACGTCTCGTATATGGAGACCTGCGACTCACACCACCCGGACGCGGGCAGGGAATCGCCGCGACGTGGGCGGTGTCTTGCGCGGCGCAAGCCCGGTTGCAGGGGCCCCCGGACTTAGGTTCGCGCCCTACCCTCGCTCGTCGATGGCCATCACCGAACGTCACGTCCGCGCCCGCAACCGGGCCGCGGCGCCCCAGGACCGTGCGCCCGCGGTCATCGAGTTCCGCGGCGTCTCCAAGACCTACGCCTCCGGCGACCGGGGCCTCGAGGAGGCCACCTTCGCAGTCGAGCGCGGGGAGTTCGTCTTCCTCGTCGGCCAGACCGGCTCGGGCAAGTCGACGATCATGCGCCTGCTCATCAAGGAGCACGAGGTCAGCTCGGGCACGATCAACGTCGCCGGCAAGGACCTCACGGCCATCACGCGCAAGGAGGTCCCGTACTACCGGCGCAACCTCGGCGTGGTCTTCCAGGACTTCAAGCTGCTTCCCAACCGGACCGTGTACGACAACGTCGCCTACGCGCTCCAGGTCACCGGCCACAAGCGCAAGGAGATCCGCGCGAAGGTGCCGGACATCCTGCGCCTCACCGGGCTCTCGCTGAAGCTGCACTCCTACCCGGATCAGCTCTCCGGCGGCGAGCAGCAGCGCGTTGCCGTCGCCCGCGCCTTCGTCAACCACCCGCCGCTCCTGCTGGCCGACGAGCCCACCGGCAACCTCGACCCCGAGACCTCCATCGGGATCATGCAGCTGCTCTACCGCATCAACCGCACCGGCACCACGGTGATCGTGGCCACGCACGACAACGCCATGGTCGACCGCATGCGTCGCCGCGTCATCGAGGTCTCCCAGGGCCGCATCATCCGCGACGAGCACGGCGGCGGCTACTCGACCGCGGAGGAGAACACGGCGGAGTTCGGGCTGCTCATGCGCGGCGAGCCGGCGCCGGCACCCCGCAGGCTCTCCTCGCCCGGTGACTTCTTCGACGACGCGTTCAAGGACTGACCATGGGCTTCTTCCTCAAGGAGGCGGTGCGCTCGGTGCAGCGCAACCCGATCCCGAGCTTCGCGGCCACGGCCTCGATCCTCGTCACCGTGCTCGTGCTCGGCATCTTCATCCCGATCACGCAGGCCACCACCGGCGCCGCCAACGAGGTGCGCGACAAGGTGCTCGTCAACGTCTACCTGAAGGCGAACGCGTCGAAGGCCGATCAGAACCGCGTCGCCGCGAAGCTCCGTGAGGACACGGAGTACGTCGGCAAGGTCGCGTTCGTCTCCAAGGAGGCGGCGTTCAAGGAGCAGAAGACCGACTACCCGGAGTACTACTCCGAGCTGCTCGGCTCGAACCCGCTCCCGGACACCTTCCGCGTCACGCCGGACAACCCCGACAATGCGCTGAAGCTCCGCGACACCATCGCTCCGGCGACCGCCACCGGCGCACGCTCCGCGATCGACCCGGCGATCGACACGGTCAAGAACCGCAAGGACGACACGCAGAACATCCTCTTCATCACCCGGGTCGTGAAGTGGGCGATGGCGCTGCTCGCCGCGCTGCTGATCGTCGCCTCGGTGCTGCTGATCTCCAACACGATCCGGCTCTCGCTCTTCGCTCGGCGCCGCGAGGTCGAGGTGATGAAGCTCGTCGGCGCGACCGACTGGTTCATCCGCTGGCCGTTCGTCATCGAGGGCGTCATGCTCGGCGCGCTCGGCGGGTTGCTCGCCGTGCTCTCGCTGACGGTCGGCAAGGTCGCCTTCGTGGACCCGCTGGTCTCCGACTTCGCGCTTCTGCGCGCCCCGGAGACCATGCAGTTCGGGTTGCTCGCGGTCGTGCTGCTCGGGGCGAGCGTCGCGGTGTCGGCCATGGGCTCAGGCCTGTCGCTCCGGCGCTTCCTGAAGGTCTGAGCTGCAGCTTCCCTTGAGGGAGCGGGGCTACCTTCACCGCGTGCGTCTCCGTCTGCTCGCCGTCCTCCTGGTTCCGCTGGCCCTCGTCGGCGGGGTCTTCCTCGGCGGGCACCCGGATCGCCTGCCCGGGTTCGTGCGGGGCGCGCTCGTCGCCGACGACGACAGCCAGGTCGTCCGCGAGGCGATCGCCGAGGTCCGCGACTCCTACTACCGGAAGATCCCGGCGGACGCCCTCAACGATGCTGCGCTCAAGGGAGTTGTCGACAGCCTCGACGATCGCTTCTCGAACTACTTCACGCCGAAGGAGTACGCCGACTTCCAGATGTCCCAGGACTCCGAGTTCTCCGGCATCGGGACGACGGTCGCTCCCGACCCGCTGGGCCTGCGGATCGTCCAGGTCTACGACGAGTCACCGGCCAAGCGCGCCGGGATCAAGCCGGAGGACGTCCTGACCTCGGCCGACGGCAAGCCGCTCAAGGGGCTGCCGCAGGAGGCCGCCGTCGCGCGCGTCAAGGGGCCCATGGGCACCGACGTGAAGCTCGGCATCAAGCGCGACAAACGCGACCTCACGCTGACGGTCACCCGGGCGACCGTCTCGGTGCCGCAGGTCGCCTCACGGATCGAGAAGTACGAGGGCAAGACCTACGGCTACGTCACGCTCGGGCAGTTCGGCGGCGGCGCCCACGCCGAGGTCTACGACGCGATCCGCAAGGTCCGCAAAGCCGGCGCCAAGGGGCTCGTCTTCGACCTGCGCGGCAACCCCGGGGGCCTCGTCAGCGAGGCGCAGCTCGTCGCGAGCGCGTTCCTCAAGGACGGGGAGGTCGTCACCACGCGCGGACGAACCACGCCCGAGCGGACCCTCAAGGCCACGGGCGACCCGGTGGCCGCCGACCTCCCGCTCGTCGTCCTCGTGGACAAGAACTCGGCATCGGCCTCGGAGATCGTCACCGGGGCCCTTAAGGATCGCGACCGGGCGACGATCGTCGGCACCAAGACGTTCGGCAAGGGCGTCTTCCAGGAGATCATCCCGCTCGAGAACGGCGGCGCGCTCGACATCACCGCCGGCCAGTACTTCACCCCGTCCGGGCGGAACCTGGGCGGCAAGGGCGTCAAGCAGGGCGCGGGTGTCGCGCCGGACGTCACGGCGGAGGACGACCCGAAGACGCCCAAGGTCGACGAGGGGCTGCAGGGCGCGCTGAAGACGCTGAGCACCGAGCGCACGCCCGCGTGAGCGGCGGCGGCGCGGGGCGGGGGAAGAAGCCCAAGCGCAAGAAGGGCAAGGGGCCCAAGCGGCCCGAGACGCGCCGGGGGGAGAGCTCGCCCAAGCGCCGACGCGGGTCGGGGGGCTCCGACGAGGAGCGAAACGCCGGCCGGGATCGCTCAGCGGGCGGGAAGGACACGGGCGGCCGGGCCGGAGACGGTCGCCGCGGCGCCGGGCAGGAGCGCTCCTCCCCCCGGACTGAGCGACAGGCGCGCGACGCGGCTGCCGCGCCCATCCGCGAGGCGGTCGTTTGCGTGCTCTCCGGTCGCGGGCGGACCCCGTCGGCGGAACCGTTCTTCGAGCGCGGCCGCCCGCTCGTGCTCGAGACCGCCGGGGACGCGCGTCCGGGAGACCTCGTGCTCGTCCGACTGCCCCGTCGTGGCCGTCGTGAGGGGCCGCGGATCACCCGGGTGATCGGGCGGCCCGACGTGGCCGCGGACGTGCTCGAGGCGCACATGCTCGACCGGGGGCTCGCGCGGCGGTTCCCGCCCGGGGTCGAGCGGGCCGCCGCGGAAGCCCGGGACCGATTGGCGGGGGCGGCGACGGACGGAGACCCCGAGCGCAGCGACCGGGAGAACGACGACGCACCTGGCCGCGAGACCGACCCGGCAGGCGATACTCGCCGCGACCTGCGGGAGCTCCCGACCTTCACGATCGACCCGGCGAGCGCCAAGGACTTCGACGACGCGATCTCCGCCGAGGCGCTCGGCGGCGAACGTCGGCGCGTCTGGGTCCACATCGCGGACGTCTGCGCCTACGTCACGCCCGGTTCCGCGCTCGACCGCGAGGCGTACCTGCGGGGCACGAGCGTCTACGTCCCCGGGCGGGTCGAGCCGATGCTCCCCGAGGCGCTCTCCAACGAGGCGTGCTCGCTCAAGCCGGGGGTCGACCGGCTGGCGGTCACGGTGGAGATCGACTTCGACGGCGCCGACGTGACCAAAGCGTCCTTCTACCGCTCGCGGATCCGCTCCGACGAGCGGCTCGACTACGACCGCGTCGACCGCATCCTCGCCGGCGAGGAGCCGTTCAGCGATCCGTGGGGCGAGCCGCTGCGCGTCGCCCGGACGGTCGCCTCCACGCTCCAGGCGCGGCGCGACCGACAGGGCGCGCTCGCGATCGAGTCGGGCGAACCATCCTTCGCCTTCGACTCAGACGGCCACCTCACGGGGCTCGAGATCGACGTCCAGACCGAGAGCCACCGGCTCATCGAGCACCTGATGATCGCGGCCAACGAGCAGGTCGCCACACTGCTCTCCCAGAGGAAGGTCGGCACCCTCTACCGCGTCCACGAACGGCCCGACGCCGCGCGGGTCGAGCGGCTGGTGGAGCAGCTCGCTTCGCTCGAGGTCCCGACCCCGCCGCTCCCTGAGCGGATGAGCCCGCAGCAGGCCAGCGACCTCGTGGGGGAGATCTCGCAGCTGGTCGCCGAGCACACGCGAGCGACGGGCCGGGGCGCCCGGGCCCTCGGCTTCCTCGTCCTGCGTGCGCTCAAACAGGCGCACTACACGCCCGAGGACCTGGGGCACGCGGGGCTCCGCTCCGAGCGCTACTGCCACTTCACCTCGCCGATCCGGCGCTACCCGGATCTGGTCTGCCACCGGGCGCTGCTCTCGGCGGTCGGGGGTGGGGAGGAGGCGCCGCGGCCGGGCACGCTGGCCGAGGCGGGTACGGCGCTCTCCGCTCGGGAGCGCGACGCGATGCGCATCGAGCGCGACGCTGACGACATCGCCCTCGCCTTCCTGCTCGAGCGCCGCCTCTTCGAGGATCGGACGCTCGGCGAGTTCGACGGTGAGGTGATCGGCCTGATCGGCGCGGGCGCCTTCGTGCTCTTCGGTGATGGCTTCCAGGGCATGCTGCCCGTTCGGCGGATGGGCGAGGACTGGTGGGAGCTCAGCGAGGAGGGCACGATGCTCGTGGGGGAGCGCTCCGGCGAGGCGCTCCGCCTCGGTGATGCCGTCCGCGTCCGCGTGCGGGGCATCGAGGTCGAGCGCGGCCGGGTTGACCTCGACCTCGTGCCCGAGGACTGAGCCCGTCCCGGCGCGCGCCCCCCCGCGGCGAACCTCCCGCCATATTCCTCGCTGGGCATGGAAAAGGGCGGGCGGTTCGCGGAGCCGGGGCGGCGGGCGGGCTCAGGTGGGGCGACGGCCCGCGAGCACGGCGAAGCGTCCGTCGGCGAAGTGGGCGCTCACGTCGGCGAAGCCCGCTGCGCGGAGCATCGTCAGGTTCGCCTTGAGCGTCGCGCACCGGTCGTGGGACATGCGCTCGACCGCGGCATCCCATTCGGCGTCGCTCGCTCCGAGTGCCCGCGCCTCGCGCTCGTGCCAGCGCCACAGCAGCGTGTCGAGCGCAGGCGTCGCGCCCAGCACCTGCTCGGCGTTCACGAACACCCCGCCGGGTCGCAGGACCTCGAACGCGCGGTCGTAGAGGGAGCGCTTGCCGGCATCGTCGAGGTGGTGGATCGCCAGGGCGGAGACGACCGCGTCGAACGGCCCGGCGGGCAGCGGCGCCCCGAAGTCCTGGACGACGCTCGCCACCGTCCGCGGCCCGAGCGCGGCCGCCGCGGCCTCGACCATGGCCGGGGCGCCGTCGAGCAGCGTGAGGCGGGCGGCGGGGTGGGCGTCCGCGACCATCGCGGCGAGGGCGCCCGTTCCGCAGCCGAGGTCGAGGACGTCACCAAGCTCGTGCGGACCGAGCTCGAGCGCACGCACGGCGCCCCCGTAGAAGGCGTCGAAGCAGGGGACGAGCCGACGGCGCGAGTAGACGGCGGCCTCGGCGTTGAACATGGCGGTCGTGGTGTTCGTCATCACGTACAAACGTACGGCATCACCTTGTCGGATGCAAGATCTAGAATGGACCGATGGCCAAAGGCGGCAAGAAGAAGGCGGCACCGGGCGACGTTGCCTCGAACCGCCAGGCCGCCTACCGGTACGAGTTCCTCGACCGCATGGAGGCAGGGATGGTGCTCACCGGCACCGAGGTGAAGTCCCTGCGCACCACCGGCGCGACGATCAAGGACGGCTTCGCCACGATCAAGGACGGCGAGATCTGGCTGCACAACGTCCACATCCCGCCCTACGTCAACGCCTCGCACGACAACCACGAGCCCGAGCGCACCCGCAAGCTGCTGCTCCACCGCAAGGAGCTCGACAAGCTCCTCGGCGTGACCAAGGAGCAGGGGCTGACGCTCGTCCCCCTGCGGATCTACTTCGCCGCCAACCGCGCGAAGGTCGAGATCGCGGTGGCCAAGGGCAAGGATCAGTTCGACAAGCGCGAGGCGATCAAGAAGCGCGAGAACCAGCGGGACATGCAGCGGGCGCTGCGCGAAGCGAACCGCTGAGGGCGCCGAGCGCCTGCTTACCCTCGCTCAGCGAGGATGAGGCGGCATTCGGCCCCGAGCGCCTCACGTCACGAGCCGCAGGCCCGCCGTCAGCAGCAGAGCGACCACGACGCCGTGGAGCAGCACCCCGGTCCTCCAGACCAACGCGCAGCCGGCGAGGACGCCGAGCGTGTCCGCCCCGGCGCGGATGGAGCCGTCGGTCTCGGTCAGCGTCCCCGTGACCACGAGGGCGGCCAGCAGCGCTGCCGGCATCGCCGCGATCACCGCCGCCACGCGCGGCGGCAGGACACGCCCGCCGGTGATGATCGGGCCGGTGCTCTTGAGTGCGAAGGTCACGATCGCGAGAATGGCCACGAGCGTCCAGGCCGTGGAGTCGCTCACGGGAACTCCGGCTCCGGGACGAGCGCCGGGCCGCCGCGCAGGCCGAGCAGCGCCACGACGCTCGCCGCGAGCACCGGGACGCCGGCGGGGGTGAACGGACTCGAGG
>JACDAP010000269.1 GCA_013695395.1 Solirubrobacterales bacterium | reverse complement strand
AGCCGAGGGCGTTCCGTATGAACAACGGATCGCGCGGCTGGAAGAACTGGAATACCCCAAACCGTGCCGCGAGTTCGTCTACTCTACCTTCAACGAATTCGCCGCCGCCCACCCGTGGGTCGGCCAGGACAACATCCGGCCGAAGAGCGTCGCCCGCGAGATGTACGAAAATTTCCGAAGCTTCGCCGATTACGTGAAGGACTACGACCTCCACCGCGTGGAAGGCCTGCTCCTGCGCCACCTCAGCAGCACCCACAAAGTGCTCGCCCAAACCGTGCCGGACGCCGCCAAGACCGAGCCAGTCCAGGAAATGGAAGCGTGGCTCGCCGGCGTGGTTCGCGGCACCGACTCCAGTTTGCTCGACGAATGGGAGCGCCTGCGCGACCCGAACTATCGGCCGTCCGCTGAAGTCGAAATCCGCCCGGCGCCGCCGCCTGACATCACCCGCAACGTGCGCGAATTCACCGCACTCATCCGTACGGAAATTTTCAAGTTCCTCCAACCGCTCTCGGCCCAGACGTTCGGCGCCGCGCTCGCCGCGCTCGATACCGAAAGCACCGCAGCGGACGGTTCCCCGTACTCACCGGAAACCCTCGCCGCCACCGTCGCCCCATTCATCGCCGCCCACCGCCGACTCCGCTTCGATCCCGACGCCCGCAACGGCCGCCACACGCATGTCACCCGTTCGGATGATGGAAAA
This sequence comes from Solirubrobacterales bacterium, assembly GCA_013695395.1. Taxonomy (GTDB): domain Bacteria; phylum Actinomycetota; class Thermoleophilia; order Solirubrobacterales; family Solirubrobacteraceae; genus Paraconexibacter. The sequence continues at coordinate 2,584 of JACDAP010000269.1, read as the reverse complement.
TCATGGCGAGTGTCGCAAATCCTCGTCGATCCCGACGACCACAACGACTGGCACGCCGAATTCTTCGTGGACCTCGAGCGCGCCCGCGAAGACGGACGCCCCACGCTGCGTCTGCTCGGCCTCGGGCCCATCGGCCACTGAGGCCAAGCCGCGTACGCCGTCGTGCCGGCGCACCGAGAGCGGCGACATGTACTCCCTCCAACCTCTTGTCCAGAACACCCGTGCAATAGGGCGCATCTCCGAAAGTTGCAAAATCAGTTCCAAAAGAAGTGGAGGGTGTCGTTTTTGCAGGCGACGTCGACGGCGAGCATATGGGCCAGACCGCTGGGGGACCAAAACTGCCCGCGACGTTTCAATCGATTTTGAAACTGACTACAGGTTGATTCCATTGAACCCGATCCGATGGGAGCATTGCGGGCGGCCAAGTTGGCGTAGTTGAGGTGGTCGCGGTGGTTTTGAAAGTAGGTGACTTCTCGGTTGACGGCCGGATCGGCTGGATTGGTGGCCAAGAGCTCCTCAAGGGTGTCGATGAGGCAATGATCGGGATTATGGCGAAGTTGATGGAGCAGAGGGCTGACCCAAGCCGCTGCCTGCTCCTTGCTCTGGGGATAAAGATGGTGAGCCAAGCTCCAGAGGTGTTCGCTACCATGATAGAAGTCGAGGGTTTTGGTCGCCTGGGCGAATCGGTCCTCGATTAAATTCCATATCCAGATGGCTCCATCCGCTACGACAAAGACCTCCTTGGCCCGAGCCATGCCGGAACGCATGGCCAGAGCGTGGATGGCGGCCCCGAGATCGACAACATCAGTATCCGGGGGTACGGCGAGGACATTTTTTTCGATGAGCATGCCGCGTCCGGAAGCGTTGGCCGCCCGGTCTTCGAGCCGGTAAACGATCGCGCTTTTGACTTCCTTCCAATCGACCCTTTCCAAAGCGGGAGGTCCCGGCCCATGGCCCCAATGCGCCCCTCTCTGTCGAACCATCCAGCCATCGATCATGATGACCAGGCTGAAAGCTGGCTCGTGGGCCTTGGGAGGTGGAGGTGCGGGCAAGTTCACCACTTCGTTTCGCTCGGCGATGCGCTGGACAAGCGCGTGAATGGCATCGTCGCTGATCGCGGAGTCCCAGCGTCTGGAGAGTTCGGCCGCTTTCTCGAAGGAACCCGTGGCAGCCGCAGTATGAGCGAGTCGCTGCTCAAACTCAGGGCTCAGACGCGCCCATTTGGCCAATCCCCATTGCTCGCGCACCGGGCAATGCCAGCTTGCCGATTTACTCGAATAGCCCCTGATTGCCTCAATGCGCACGGGGCCCGTGACCGTCGTCAACGTGAAGCTCGTCCTTTGCTGCCGCTTGAGCACAAGTCCGCTGCGCTCACACACCGCAGGGATCGCGTCGGCCGCCTTTTGCAGCCGCTCCTCAAGCCGCCGCCGAGTCCACTCGCGCCCCTCTTCGAGCACTTCTTTTTCCATCTCCAGGAGCGACCCACTCATGCTTTGACCCGTAAGAGATACACGTCCTTCTCAGGCACCGAAGCGGTGTGTTTGCGGTCTTGGCGACCCCGTCCACGCGTGAGGCCCACATGCACCCAGTTGGCCGCCCGATAGCAGGTGCCGGCAAAGCGTCCTCGCTCGACAAAGGTCTCCAGCCAATCCAAACCCTGCCCGTATTTTTCCTGCCAATCGCGGTCGATGCGCCGCGCCGCCGATCCCAGGATATGGCTAGCCAAATGCGGAACTCTTACCCACGGGAAAATTAAAAACCGTGTGTTGTTGGCGATCCTTGCCAACCCCTTCTTGAGGCAAAATCCCTTTCCTTGCAGATACTTGTCCCGGCTTGCACAGCACCATGCCGGAGCGCCAAAGAGCAAGGCCGCCACCTCCCTTCCTCGGCGATCTCGGGCCAAATACCCGAGGTTTTGGCCCACCACCCGAAGCCCCAAATAATGATGGCGGGCTAAATAATACGCCCATCGCCGATACGCCTCGGTTCCAGCCCTCGCAACCTCCAGACTCGTCGGTCCCACCTCCTCAAATCTCCCCTCCACGCTCTCCTCGCATGGGACGCTCGAGGGCATTCCTATGCTCGCTCGTGGCTTGCGGCATTTTTCCCTCAAGGGCGGCAGAGTAATCCAGCCACGCTGCTCCATCTTGAGCAGAAAACTTCGCGCGGCCAAATCTTTGGGGCGACCAATGCCGTCACGCCAATCCCAACGCACGCACAACTCCCCGGCCAACTTGCGCCGACTCCAGTGGGCGTGCTCCGCCAGCCAGCTTGAGAGCCACTGCACGTCTTCCTCGTTCACATCCCGTCCCTGAATCACAATTGGCCATTGCATGCTCCCTCTTTGCCACCAAGAAAACCTGTAGTCCAGCACTTTTTGCAACTTTCGGAGATGCGCCCCCCCCAACCTCCGACCCGCTTCCCTGCTTGACAACTCAGGCGACGTGCTTGATCAATGCCGATCTCAGGCGTTCTGCCTGATTTGATTTATGAACAAGCGCTTGGAAGTGACGGAGACGGAGTTGTCTATTTTGGAGGTGTTGTGGCGCCAATGGGCGCCGCTGCCGATATCGGCGATGGTGGA
>JACDAP010000262.1 GCA_013695395.1 Solirubrobacterales bacterium | reverse complement strand
CACACGGGGTTCAGTTCCCCGTTCGAAAGCCTCGGGAGACCCAGCGTTTCGCTGGGTGTCCCCCAGCCCCGACGAGAAGGAGCACCAATGACCATTTCCGATAAGGCCCGCAAGATCCCCGGCGTCGCCGCCGCCGAAGGCGCCGTCACCGGTGCGATCGCGACCGAGCAGGACCTGCCGATCACCGACTACGACAAGCAGACCGCATCTGACATCGCGGCCAAGCTCAACGGCCACAGCCAGCGCGAGCTGCGGATGATCTCCGCCTACGAGGCCAAGCACCAGAACCGCGCGACGATCACCTACAAGATCGCCAAGCTCACCGGTGAAGAGCCCTGGTCGGGCTATGACGAGCAGAGCGTCGACGCCATCACGACCACGCTCGCTGAGAGCACCCCGGACACCGCTCGCGCCGTGCGTACCTACGAGCGCGATCACAAGGACCGCAAGAGCATCATCGACGCCACGGACCGCAACGGCAACCGCGACTGAGACAGGCCGGCGGAGCCGCCCCGCGAGCTCCGTGCGGCGCACTTCCAGGTGCTCCAGCCGACGTCAGCGACAGAGTGCCGAGGCAACCTTGAGGTCGATCAGCTCTGGGGCGACCAGCGTCTCGCCCCGGAGCCGCTCACAGCTCCGTCAACGCAACGAAGCGCTCGCCCAAACGACATCCCGCAGCGGGGCCAGGTAGGCCTCCTCGGACCGGGCGCTACGCCGTCTCGAGCAACGGCGGGTCGATGAGGCGCCACGGGAAGTCGTGCCCGTCCTCGGCGATCATCGCGAGCGCACAGGCCCGGAGCGCCCGGCGCTGGCGGGACGGCCGCGCGAGCAGGCTCGAGGCGAACAGGACGGCGCCGGTCAGGCCGTGGTGGATGCGCAGACCCTGCACGTAGAGGCGCGGGCCGTTCGGGTGGCGATCGATCGCGATCAGCCGGGTGCGGGGCCGTGCGGCGTGGGTCATCGGGATCGCCTCCTCGGCGAAGGTGTCGAGTGCCTTACCCCACTTCCATCGACCGTCTCGACCGTCTCCTCCAATCGCACGCGGCGTCACTGGACGCCCTTGCGGCCGCGTGCCTGGCCGACTACTCCCCCGCGTCAAGCCGTCCGCGCTTGCGCCCGCCGGGCAGCCGCTCGACGATCCGCCCGAGCGGGACGACCGCCTCGCTGAGCTGCCGCGCGGAGTCCTTCAGGATCCCCGCGCTCTCGCCGAGGCCACCGAGCGTCGGAGCGAGGTCGTGCAGCTGGTCGCTGATCGCCTTCACCTGGGACTCGACCGCCTGCACCCGGTCGGAGAGCTCGGGCAGGCCGGCGGTGGAGACTGCGAGCTGCTCGAGCGCCTCGGCGACCGCGGCCAGGCGCCCGAGGGAGTCACCGAGCGTCCCAAGCGTGCGCAGCGTCTCCTCCAGGGCCCCGAGCGAACGCAGCGTGTCCTCGAGCTCGGCGAGCTTGGAGAGCGTGTCGGAGAGCTCGGCCAGGCGGGAGAGCGGGCCGTCCTCGGCCCGCAGACGCTCGACCGGCCCGTCGGGTGGTACATCCAGAGCCGTCCGTCGACGCCGAGCCCGACGTCGAGCTCGGCCTCCAGCGCGCCGGCCTGCTCGCCCAGCGCGCCTCTCGGAACGAGCCGGCCGGGCTCGGCCAGCTCACCGTCGCACCAGCGCACGATCGCTGCCGACTCCGTGCATCGTCTGCCGTCGGCCGTGACGAGGATCGGCATCGTCCTGGAGCGCCCCGCGCGCAGCGCGTGGAAGATGTGGACGCCCTGCACGTGGCGCTCCTCCCGGTAGGGGATCCGGGCCCGGTCGAGCGCCCAGCGTGCCTTCTCGCAGTAGTGGCTGATCGGGATGGTCAGCAGCAGGTGGCCGGGCACCTCCCGAACCTACGCGACCACACGCCGGACCCTCCGCGGTCGGCGACGACGCGCGTACTCTCGGCGGACATGGACCACCCCGCCGAGAGCCGTGAAGCGGACCACCCGCGTCCCCTCGCCCGCCGCCAGGACGACGACGACTTCGAGACGTGGCTGGCCGGCGCGCTCGAGCGAGCGGACCCGGCGATGGCCTGGCTCGGCGTCCTGTTCGCCCTCCTCGTCGGCTACGAGCTCGCCGTCGAGCTCTCGACGAACGCCGCCCGTGCGCTCATGATCGCCGGCTGGGTGATCTGGGCGATCTTCCTCACCGAGCTGCTCGCGCACCTCTACGTCGCCCCCCACCGCCTCAGGTATCTGCGGCGCCACTGGTTCCAGGTGCTCGCGGTGCTCGTTCCCACGCTGCGCTTCCTGCGCTTCGCCCGGCTGCTGCGGCTCGGACGGGCGCTCCCGGCGGCGCGGGTGCTCACCTCCTCCTACCGGGTCGCCGGGACGGCCCGGAAGCTCCTCGGCTCCCGGCTGCGCTACCTGCTGGCGACCACCGCGGTCGTCGTCGTGGCGGTGGCCGAGCTCGCCTTCCTGTTCGAGCGGCAGAGCGGCAACAGCTCCTTCGCAGGCTTCGGCGACGCCGTGCTGTGGGCGGCCGGCGTCGTGATCGCGCAGCAGGGTGACCCGGTTCCGAAGAACGCGGCCGCCCACCTCGTCATGATCGTCGGATTCGCCTGGGGTGTCGTCGTCTTCGCCTCGATCGCCGGGTCGGTCGGCGCCTACTTCCTCGAGGACCGTCGCGAGCGCGAGGGGTCCTGATCAGGCCACCGCGCGCCAGACCTCCCACGGTTCCCGGAGCGCGTCGAAGTCGAGGCCGAACTCCTCCTGGAGATCGTAGGTGAGGCCGAAGCGGCGCCATTCCCGCTCCGGGATCTGCTCGCGGTAGAGAACCGGCTCCGCGGTGAAGCCGGCGGCGCGCAGGCGGTCGAGGTAGTCACGCCCGTAGATGCGCACGTGATCGGCCTGCCCGAAGCGCTCGAGACGGTGCGCGGGGTCATCCCCCGGCTGCTCCTCGACCGTCGCCGCTCCGTTGATCGGCACCTGGAGCGCCGCCCAGCCACCCGGCCGCAGGACCCGGCGCAGCTCGCGAAACGCGGCCGCGTCGTCGGGCACGTGTTCGAGGACGTGGTTGCAGAGAATGACGTCGAGGCAGGCGTCGGGCAGGTCGATGGCCTGGAGGTCGAGCACCAGGTCTGTCCCGTGCTCGGGACCGAACTCGGCCGTCCGGTAGCGGAGCGGCGGCGCCGCCGCGCGCAGGCGCGCCTCGACCCCCGGCTCGGGCGCGACGTGCAGGACGTCGAGCGCGGCCCCGGAGAGCAGCGGAGTCTCGCGTTCGAGCCACAGCCAGAGGTGACGGTGGCGCTGCCGGCTCCCGCACCGGGGGCAGCCGCCGCGATCCCGCGCGGTGCCGGGCGAGCGGAGGAAGCGCAGGCCGCGCCAGCCGCAGATCGGGCAGCACCTCCGTGCGGGGAACGGCAGGGCCATGTCCGTCAGGCCGGGACGTCCGCGTGGTTCGGTGCGCTCACCTCGAGCACGAGCCGGGCGACCTGGTGCGGGTCGTCGAGCTGGAGGATGTGACCGAGGCCGTCCACCTCGATCCACTCGGCGTCCGTAAGCGCACCCCGCCAGTGCGCGGTGGCGAAGCGGGGCGGGAGGATCCGGTCGCCGCTCCCCCACACCACGCGGACCGGAACGGTGATCGGCGCCAGCTCGTCGGAGTGCCACTGCCCGCCCCCGACCGCCTTGCGCAGCGGCTCGAACATCGCGCACTCCTGCCCGTTGACGAGCAGCGCCTCGGCGACCGCCGGCGGCACGCGGTCCCCGTGGGCGACGACGTCGCGCAGGACGAGCTTGCGCAACCGGGGACGCGAGACCAACCCGTGCGCCCGCGCCGCCGCGAAGGGCGTGAGCTTTCGCGTTCGCTCGAAGTAGGCCATCACCTTCTTGACCGCCTTGGCCTCCTCCCAGCCTCCACCGGGAGCGAGCGCGACGAGGCTGAGCGCCCGGCCGCGAGCGGCGAGCTCGATGGCGATCTGTCCGCCCAGAGAGTTGCCGACCAGGTGCGCACGCTCCAGGCCCGTCTCGTCCATCTGCGCCTCGAGGTCGTCGACCATCGCCTGCAGCGGGGAGGCCATCGGCTCCTCGGGCAGCGGGGCGCCGCCGTGATGCCCGAGCGTCGCCGGGACCAGCAGGTCGTGATGGGGCTCGAGCAGCGGGCGCAGCGTGTCCCAGGTGCGGGTGCTGTCCGTGAAGCCGTGAATGAGGACGAGGGGCGTGCGATCGGCCATGCTCCGCAGCATCCCGCAGTCCAGGCCTCGGTGCTGATCCGGCCGCTGCGGAGCAGGTACCGTGCCGGGTATGGCCACCACCCAGCCCGCCCTCAGCCGCCGTGCGATCTACGAGGACGACCACGAGGACTTCCGCGAGTCGTTCCGCCGCTTCCTGGCCAACGAGGTCGTCCCCCACTACGAGCAGTGGGAGCAGGACGGCATCGTCCCCCGCGAGATCTTCGCCAAGGCGGGCGAGCACGGCTTCCTCGGCATGCAGGTCCCGGAGGAGTACGGCGGCGCCGGCGTCGGCGACGACTTCCGCTTCAACGCGATCATCGGCGAGGAGTGCTGCGCCGCCAACCTCGGCG
>JACDAP010000582.1 GCA_013695395.1 Solirubrobacterales bacterium | reverse complement strand
GCCATGGATCGATTCGGGAACACGCCGGCCGCGATCAGCGCTCCGCGTGCGGCTCGAGGCGGATCACGATCGACTTCGAGGTCGGGGTGCCGCTGCCCTCGCCGACCGAGTCGAGCGGGACGAGGGCGTTCGTCTCGGGGTAGTAGGCGGCCGCGCAGCCGCGGGCGGTCGGGTAGCTCACGACCCGGAAGCGCTCGCAGCGGCGCTCGACCCCGTCGTGCTCGCCGACCAGGTCCACCACGTCGCCGTCGGCGTGGCCGAGCGCCGCGAGATCCTCGGGCGCCACCATCACGACCCGCCGCCCCGCCTTGATGCCGCGGTACCGGTCGTTCAGCGCGTAGATGGTCGTGTTGTACTGGTCGTGGGAGCGGAGGGTCTGGAGCAGCAGCCGGCCCGGAGGGACCGCCACGCTCGTCAGCGGGTTCACGCTCAGGTGCGCCTTCTGATCCGGGGTCGCGAAGGTCCGGGTGTCGCGCGGCGGGTGCGGGAGCGTGAAGCCGCCGGGCTGCTCGATCCGGGCGTTGAAGTCCTCGAAGCCGGGGACGACCTCGGCGATCCGGTCGCGGAGCATGCTGTAGTCGTCCTCCCACGCCTGCCACCGCAGTCCGTCGACGGGCGCGAGCGCCGCGCGGGCCAGGCCGCAGACGATCGCCGTCTCGCTCTTCAGGTGCGGCGAGGCGGGCGCCAGGCGGCCACGGGAGGCGTGGACGTCCATCATCGAGTCCTCGACGGTGACGACCTGCTCGCCGCCCGCCTGCTCGTCGCGCTCGGTGCGCCCGAGGCAGGGGAGGATGAGCGCCTGCTCGCCGGTGACGACGTGCGAGCGGTTGAGCTTCGTGGAGACCTGTACGGTGAGCCGGGTCCGCTGAAGCGCCGCGAAGACGGCCTCGGTGTCCGGCGTGGCGGTGGCGAAGTTGCCGCCCATCCCCACGAAGACATGTGCCGTGCCGTCGCGCATCGCACGGATCGCGGCGACCGTGTCGTGGCCGTGCTCGCGCGGGGGCTCGAAGCCGAACACGTCCCGGAGCCGGTCGAGGAACGCGTCGTCCATCTGCTCCCAGATCCCCATGGTGCGGTCGCCCTGGACGTTCGAGTGGCCGCGGACCGGGCAGACGCCTGCGCCGGGTTTGCCGATGTTCCCGGTGAGCAGGAGCGTGTTGGCGATCTCGCGGATCGTCGCCACCGAGTTCTTGTGCTGGGTGAGGCCCATCGCCCAGCAGACGATCACGCGCTCACCGCCGGCGATCAGGTCGCGCGCCTGATCGATCTCCGCGCGGGTGAGCCCGCTGGCCGCCTCGACGGCGGGCCAGTCCAGGGCATCGAGCTCGGCCTCGAGCTCGGGCAGGCCGACGCACTGCTCCTCGAGGAACGCGCGGTCGAACACCGTGCCGGGCGCACCACGCTCGGCGTCGAGCAGCCGCTTGTTGAGCGCCTTGAAGAGCGGGAGGTCGCCGTTGACGCGCACCTGGAGGAAGAGGTCGGCCAGCGGCGTCCCCCGCCCGACGACCCCGCTCGGCTTCTGCGGGTTCTTGAAACGCATGAGCCCCGCTTCGGGCAGCGGGTTGACCGCGACGATCCGCGCCCCCGCCCGTTTCGCGGTCTCGAGCGCCGTGAGCATCCGCGGGTGGTTCGTCCCCGGGTTCTGCCCGACGACGAGGATCGTGTCGGCCTGCTCGACGTCCTCGAGACTGACCGAGCCCTTGCCGATGCCGATCACCTCGGTGAGCGCCGCCCCGCTCGCCTCGTGGCACATGTTCGAGCAGTCGGGCAGGTTGTTCGTGCCGAGCGCGCGGGCGAACAGCTGGTAGGCGAAGGCGGCCTCGTTGCTCGTGCGCCCGCTCGTGTAGAAGATCGCGCCGTCGGGGGTCTCGAGCGCGTGGAGCTCCTCGGCGATGAGGGCGAACGCGGCCTCCCAGGTGATCGGCGCGTAGTGGCTCGCCCCGGGGGCGAGGTGCATCGGGTGGGTGATGCGGCCGGTCTTGCCGAGCCAGTGGTCGGTGCGCTCCGCGAGGTCGGCGAGGCTGTGCCGGGCGAAGAACGTCGGGTCCGCGCGCGCGGTGGTCGCCTCCTCCGCGACGGCCTTGGCGCCGTTCTCGCAGAACTCTGCGACCGCGCGGTCCTGTGGGTCGGGCCAGGCGCAGCCCGGGCAGTCGAAGCCGTGGACCTGGTTGAGCCGCAGGAGCGTGCGCGCCGTCCGCGCCGGGCCCATCTGGCGCAGCGAGAGCTCCATCGCGACCGCGACGCCGGGGATCCCGGCGGCCCACTCCTTCGGCGGGCCGGTGTGCTCGGCGCGGTCCTCCTCCTGCCCCGGCTGCTTCATCCCCTCAGCATCCCACCGTGGGTAGCGCGCCGGCGCCGGGGGTGTGAGTCGTACGTCTCGCATATCGAGACGTGAGGCTCAAACCCCCGCCCGCCTCAGCCGCGCTCCGGCACCCAGCCCGCCGGGAACGCGCCCGCCGGGACGCGGCCCGGGTAGTCGGGGAAGAGCCGGCGGGCGAGCTCCTCCAGCGGGCGCCCGGCCATGAGCGGTGCGAGGTCGTCGAGGCAGAGGAGGATGCGGAGCGTCGAGGCGATCTGGAAGTCCGCGGCGTTCGGCTTCTCCCCGCCGATCGTTCCCTCCGCGATGAGCGCGTCGGCGTGGTCGAGCTTGGCGGGCAGCTCCGTGAGGTCCTCGGCGAGCTGGACCGCGGTGATCTTGTGGTACTTCCACGAGGCGCGGACGTACTTGAGCGCGAAGTCGGTTCCGGCCGGGTCGAGCGGCTCCGCCCCGCCGAAGGTCCCCAGGGCCTCCGGGCGGAAGTGCATCGCGCCCCACGGCAGGCGCCGGCCGAGGTCTTGCAGCTCGCGGTCACCCCAGGCTTCCGCCTCGCCGACCGCGGCGCTCGCCAGCAGCGCCGGCTCGGCGACGAGCTCGTCGAGCCGCTCGTAGATCGCGCGCGAGCCGTGGACGGGGTCGCCGTCGACGAGCATCCCGGGGACCGTGTGCTTCCCGTAGAGCTCGGTCATCTCCTCGACGTGCGGCCCGGCCTGGAGGGCGACCCGCTCGTACTCCAGGCCCTTCAGCTTCAGCGCCGCCTCGACGGCCATGCAGGGGTGGGAGGGCGGCAGGACGTGAAGGGTGATGGCGGGCATGCGCTCATCCTGCCTTCCTGCGCACTTCCGTGCGCCCTCGGTCTTGTTCGGAGACACGGAGAGGCGGGAGCGTGGAACGCATGCCCAAGCGCCTGCCCCGCGTCGCCCGAGAGCTCCCAGGAGCCGAGCCGGACTGGAACGTCCTGCGCCGAGTCGTCCGCCACCCCCATCACCGCGACTTCGTCAGCCTCTGGGTCGGCCGGATGAGCGACGGCGTGACGCTCACCGCCTTCGCCCACACCTACACCGGCCGCGTCATCGTGCTCGGCGACGACGGGTGCGCGTTCACCCGCACGCCGGCCGGCCGCTACCGGCAGGCCGAGCTCTCCTGGCAGCTGCTGCACGTGCTGCCCTGCCGCAGCCTGTGGGTCGAGATGGGCGGCTACGCCTGGGAGGACGTCGGCCCGGAGCCGTGGCCGGAAGACGAGGTGCCGGACATCCCGTTCGGCGGTGACTTGGCGTTCTAGCCCGGGCGCGGGAGACTCGTGTCATGGCCACGCCGCCGATCGAATCGTTCACGCCTCTGCACCGGATCTCCGTCGCGGACTTCCAGCGGATGGGCGAGCTCGGGATGTTCGACGAGAACCAGCGGGTCGAGCTCGTCGAAGGGGTGCTCGTCGACATGATGCCCGTCGGCCTCGAGCACGTGCGGGGGGTGATCTGGTTGACGCGGTGGTTCGACCGGCGCGTGCCTGACCACCTCATCGTCTCGGGCCAGAACAGCGTGGTCCTGCCCGGGCTCATCTCGCAGCTGCAACCTGACGTCGCGCTCGTGCGGTTCGACGACCTCGTCGACTCGCTGCCCGAGACGCCGCCGCTGGTCGTGGAGGTCTCGTACTCCTCGCTGCGCTACGACCGGATCATGAAGGCGCGCCTCTACGCCCGGCACGGGGTCCCGGAGTACTGGATCGTCAACCTGCCGGAGGCGTGCGTCGAGGTCCACCGCGAGCCCGAAGGCGACACCTACCGCTCGCACACCGTCGAAGCCGCACCCTGCGCGCTCGCGCTGCCCGAGCACCCGCTCGACACCGACGCGCTCTTCGCCTTCGCACTCCGCGGCGAGCGCTGAGCGTCAATCGGTCACGTCGTAGACCTCGGCCGCCCGCCGCGCCATGAGCCGGTCGCAGAGCTCCTGCTTGAGCACGGTGAGCCGGGCTTCCTGCCGGGCGTCGCGCTTCTCGCGCAGCAGCGCGACGAACTCCTCGGTGACCAAGCCGTCCCGCAGCGCCAGCGTGACCGCTCGGTCCCGATACGCGAGCGCGAAGACGAACCGTTCCCGCGTCGCGCCGAGCTCGGGCCGCGCGAGCGCGGGATCGACGACGTAGCGGCCGTCGCTGACGGCGCGGGTGACGAGCTCGAAGCCGTCCCGCGCACCGGGCCCGCCGAAGGGGGTCGTGATGCGGAGCTCCCGCCGCTCGGGCGGTCCGCCGGGGGCGAGCAGCGGGAGCGCGCGCTCGAGCACCTTGAACGCGTGCGCGACCCCGCCCGGCGAGCCGGGGCCGTGGAAGGCCACGAGGTTGGTGAACGTGAAGGCGAGCGGGAGCCCGTGGTCGACGAGGCGCAGCATCGGAGCGGGCACCGGCCGATCATGCCAGCCCGCCGCGTCGCCGCCGCCGTGCTGCGAGAGTCCCGCCGATGCGTGCGCCCAGCAGCGCCCTGCAGGGCGAGGTCGGTCTCCTGCTCCCCTTCGCGCTCGTCGCCTTCGCCGCGAACTCGCTGATCACCCGGCACGTGGTCGACGAGGAACTCCTCGACGCGGGGCTGCTCTCGGCCGTTCGCTTCCTCGCGGGCGCCGCCGCGCTCCTCGCCCTCGTCGCGCTGCGGCGGGAACGCGTCGTCGTCGGCCGCGCGAACCTCGTCCCCGCGCTGTGGCTCGGCGTCTACGCGCTCTGCATCTCCTACGGATACCGCTTCATCGGCGCGGCCGCCGGGACCTTCGTCTTCTACGCGACGGTCCTGCTCACCCTCGTCGCCTGGGACGTCACGCACCGCGAGCCGCTCCCGCCCCGGCGTGCGCTCGGTGCCGCGATCGCGCTCGCCGGGATCGCGGTGCTGGCCAGCGGCTCGATCGCCACGGTGACGGTGGCCGGGGTCGTCCTGCTCGCGGCGACCGGTGCGGCCTGGGGGCTCTACACCGCGGCGGGCCGCGGCGGCGGCGACCCGCGCGTGGCGACCACCGGCCACTTCGTGGCCCTCGCTGCGGTGCTCACCCTTCCCGCCGCCGTGGGCGCGGCCGCCGGTCTCCAGGTCACCGGGACGGGGCTCGCGTGGGCGGTCGTGATGGGCGCGGGCACGACCGCCTTCGCCTACGTCGCGTGGTACGCCTGCCAGCGCGCCCTGTCCGGAACCACCGCGGGGGCGGTCCAGCTCGTGATCCCCGTCCTGACCGCGGCGGGCGCCGCCGTGCTGCTCGGCGAGGAGCTCACGATGCGGCTCGGGGTCTGCGCCGTGCTCGTGGCCGCCGGCACCTGGCTCGGGCGCCCCGCGACGGGGTGAGCGCCGGGCGGTGCTGCGCTGGCACGACCCCGCGCGCCGGAGTGCCTGATCGTCCGCAGAGGTAGGCCGATGTCGTGGGCTTGCTCGAGCGCGTCAAGACGCCCCTCGTCGGAGAGATCTGCGTGATCGCCGAGGACCGGGGACTCCGGCCAGGACGCCTCCTTCGCGGCGCTTGATGGGCTCTCCAGGCTCACGTTCAACGCCGCGGGGACGGTTCTTGTCGACGACGTGCACTGGTGCGACCGCCCGTCGCTGCGGCGGCTGGCGCCGTGCTCGGAGGGCCCTGGATGAGGCCGCTCACGCCGGCATGGCTGAGCGGCGCGGAGACGACGTGTCGGCGTCCGGGGACGGGCAGCCAGCTCACCCAGCAGTACCGCGTCGCCTTTGCCGACGCCTGCCTCAGCGCCACCGGCGGGAACCCGCTTCGTAAAGCCCTTCGGTTCCGTTCAGGGGGAGGCGGGCGGCACCGCGCCGCCGCCGAGCGCCACGGTGGCGCCGGCGAGCTCGGCCG
>JACDAP010000241.1 GCA_013695395.1 Solirubrobacterales bacterium | reverse complement strand
GACATCAATGTATGCAGCAAAGTGCATGACAACATCAATACGATATTTTTGAAATATACTATTGAGGAGACTTGCATCAGCCAGATCCCCTTCAATGAAAAGCCCGCCCATGACATTGTCTTTTTTTCCTGAGCTTAAGTTATCTAGCACAATGGTCTCATATCCTTGCTTGATCAGGAGTTTATTGACTTGTGAGCCGATGAAACCTGCTCCACCGACCACCAAAACACATTTCTTGGCCGAATTGGCATAAAGAGAGTCGCCACATTCATCGGCTACTGCAAATAGCCGGAAGGTTAGTGCCAGAAAAAAAAATGCACGCACCAACATTTGATCCCCATAATTAAGAATTTTTTTATCTCTTTCGAGATGATTCATATTATCTTTCAATTTCCTTGGAAATCTTTTTAAGGTCTGATTCCATCATGATCTGCAATAATTCATTAAAACTCGTCTTAGGCATCCATTTAAGTGAATTTCTAGCCTTTTCAGCATTCCCTAAAACAACGTCCACTTCAGTGGGGCGAAAAAACTCCGGTTTGACTGCCACAATGACCTTTCCTGTTTTTGTATCAATACCATACTCATTTTGGTCGCTTTCATACCATTTGATGTCGACACCAATATATTTATATGCCTGCTCTATAAATTCTCTGACGGTGTGATTAATCCCAGTAGCGATCACATAATCTTCCGGAGTGCTTTGTTGAAGCATCAGCCACATGACTTCAACATAGTCCTTGGCATAGCCCCAATCACGCTTAGCATTCAAATTGCCAATGTAAAGAATATCCTGAAGGCCATATTTATACCGGGAGGCTGCGAGGGTGATTTTTCTAGTCACAAACGTCTCATCTCTTAAAGGTGATTCGTGATTGAAAAGGATCCCATTGCATGAAAAGACGTTATAGGCTTCCCTATAGTTGATAGAAATCCAATGGGCACATAGCTTCGCAACGCCATAGGGAGAGCGGGGGTAGAAAGGCGTAAGTTCTGTTTGTGGAATTTCATGCACTTTTCCAAATAGCTCGCTTGTTGAAGCTTGATAGAACCTAATTGACTTTTCAGTATTTAACATTCTGATCGATTCTAGAATGTGAAGCACCCCCAACCCATTTACATCAATAGTATAAGCTGGAACATCAAAGGAGTCTTTCACATGGCTTTGTGCTGCTAAATTATACACTTCGTCGGGCATGATGGTGCAGATCAAGTTGTTGGTATTGACTTTATCACGAAGATCGCCGTAGTGAACAACAAAACGTTGTTTCTCGTCACTGTTTCTTCCTAGCAACATGTCAATGCAATTTGCATTTTTTTTGGAGTCGCTCCTTTTAACTCCATGCACTTCATAATTTTTATCTAAAAGAAATTCAGCAAGGTAGATGCCATCTTGACCCGTAACACCAAAAATGAGGGCTTTTTTTAAAGGGGTGCCAGTTTCAGGGGCATTTTCAATGGCATGCAAGTTTGAAACTAAAATAGCAAGGCAGGAAACTATGTACAAAAATACCTTCATCAGATACCTCCCAACATTAACAGGTAAAGCTATTCTCAAGAATGATTTTTGTAAACTTAAAAATATGTATGCGTATTCACTGGCAATTGACCTCCAAGGAGGAAAGGGGAATTCTGCCATTGAAAGAAATCATCTTTCGCGACATATTGAGGGAAATAGTAAACGCCGTGGGTACACTCATCCACAAAATTGAGTTGAATTAACGTTTATACACGATAAAGTATCTAATATGAGCAAGTTTTTTCTGCTATTTTTCAGTATCTGTGGTGCTATTTTAGGAACCACTGATAATCTGCTGGCGCTTTCTTCAGGTGTCGCGGTACCATGTTATTACAAGCATTTTAAGTATCTGCCAAACTTGCTGACTAGTCTTACTCACCAAACTCATTTACCTGACGAAGTTGTCATATCTCTTTCCCAAGTCGAACATTTGGCGAAGGAAGAGATAGACGGTCTTGAAGAGGGCCCTTGGCCATTCCGTGTTGAAATCATTCGCAGAATAGGCATATTTATGGAAGGTGCCAATCGCACTGCCGCATCCCGGCACTGTTCCAGCGATATAGTTCTATGTATTGATGCTGATGATATCCCTCACCCACAGAGAGTAGAAGCTGTACTGCAGATGTTTGAAGCACTACCAAACGCTGAAATGGTTCTGTGTGGCCATGCCTATTGCCCCGGTGAATCAATAGTCTGTGATTCCGCTATCCCGTTTTTTTCTCCAACAGAATATTCACAAATCCGATTTGAGCTAGGTTCCCATACATGGTTACAGCTTTTTTGTGAAAGCAACTTGAAGCGTTGGGAATCAGGTGTTCATAATGGCTCTCCATCCCTCAGACGCAGCCTCCTCGAGAGAGGTTACGATTGGTCAGACTTAAAAAATGGCGCTGATATAGAATTTAACAGCAGAGTCATTAGAGAAAACCACGCAACCTATATGATTCAACTGCCTCTTTTACATTACTTTAACGGCCGTTCCTCAGGAATAGATGTTGGACGTTAGTTTATATTACTCCATACTAAGCATCATATGATAATTAAGATGGTTCATAATCCAAATTGAGAAAAAGATGACGATAAAAATGATGGAAACGGTTGAGGCGAAAACTATTAAATTCCATCGAATCCCTTTTTCATGCCAGACATCGATGAAAAATATGAGCTGAACAAGAGATTGGATGATAGCAAGAGAAAAAATAACCGCGATGGCTGTGTTAACATCAAAATTAAAATAATTTGGATTCAAAATAATAAAATAGGCAGCAAAAGTTAAAACTAGTGATGAAATAAAGCCTGCAAACCTTAACGTTAATTCTTGAGGCATAACAATCCCATAGTAATATTTTAGAGTATAGGGTTTCTGTTCGTATACCCCTACACTTCAATGCAGGCTAATGATTCAAATGATTACTTCCTAAGTATCCGATTCCATAAACCACAGTAAAAATGAAGATCCACACAAAGTCTAGGAAGTGCCAAAAAAGAGTCATTCGAAAAATTCTGGAGATATTATGCCCATTTAGTGGGCGCAATGTGATGCGAAACATCTCCACCGCCATCCATAATAATCCCACGGAAATATGAAAACCATGTGTACCTACCAATGTAAAAAAAGAGGAAAGAAAAGCGCTGCGTTGCCATGTAGCTCCTCGTTCTACAAAATCAATAAATTCTAAAA
The DNA here is from genome assembly GCA_013695395.1 of Solirubrobacterales bacterium. Taxonomy (GTDB): domain Bacteria; phylum Actinomycetota; class Thermoleophilia; order Solirubrobacterales; family Solirubrobacteraceae; genus Paraconexibacter. The sequence goes on along the minus strand of JACDAP010000241.1, from coordinate 2,654 downwards.
TTTCCAAACACAAGAAGGATGTACCCAATAGAAAGGTGACTGCAAACCAAATAGTAGCCCGTTTTTTTTGATGGCGATGGACTGCATACATACCAAGCGAGCATGTGAAGCTGCTTGTGAGCAGTATAAGAGTTTCGGCTAGCACATCAGGTAAATGAAAAAGTTCTCTAGCAGTCGGCCCATTAAAGGTATTTTTATGCAAAACAATATAGCAAGCAAAAAGCACAGCAAAAATGATAAGGTCAGTCATCAGATAGACCCAAAAGCCAAAAACCTTAGTTTCGCTTTCTTCTGGATGGGTTACTTTAACTTCCATAGTTATCCTTTTCATATGTTTTTTCTATCTTGGCGACTTCCGCAGCGGGTAATTCATATTCCATATCATCATCAAAGGAAAGAATAATAATGCAAGCGATGATTCCTATCACTCCGACAAGAGCTAGCCAAATAATGTGCCAAACGATCGCAAAACCTGCTATGAAAGCAAAAGTTGATATATAAAAACCCATACCTGTGTTTTTAAAACATTCGATATCTTTATATTTTTTTTCTGGCTTCCAGCCCCGTTTTTTCAAATCCCAAAAGGGCTCATAACTCGTAATAGGAGGAATTATGGCAAAATTATAGAAAGGAGGAGGAGAATGTGATGCCCATTCCAGCGTCCTGCCATTCCAAGGATCTCCTGTGGCCCGATGCTTTTTTCTTTCTTTTATGCTTTTAAATACCATGTAAACTTGGGTAATAATTCCACATGTAATTATTAAAAAGCCAATCGTCGCAATAATATATAAGGGTTGCCAACCTGTAGAAGAATCATAGTGATCGATACGTCTTGGTGCACCCATGAATCCCAATAAATAAATTGGGATAAAAGTCACAAAAAATCCCACGAACCATAACCAAAAAGCCCTTTTATCCAATCGTTCATTAAGTTTAAATCCAAAGATCTTTGGAAACCAAAAAGTAGTGCCGGCAAAAATCCCAAACAAAGCGACTCCAACAATCATCGTGTGAAAATGAGCCACCAAGAATAAGCTGTTATGTACCTGAAAATCTGCAGGTGGGGATGCCATAAATATTCCTGACATTCCTCCTATCATAAAAATAACTAAAAAACCAATAAACCAATACATAGGCGATGCTAAGTTGATCTTTCCTTTATACATGGTAAGAATCCAGTTGAAAACTTGAACTCCTGCGGGTATTGCAATTAGCATGGTAACGATACCAAAAAAGGAGTTCACTTTTGGGCCTGCACCCATGACAAAAAAATGGTGAAGCCAAACCAAATAGGATAATGTGGTTATTGCTATTGCTGCAATTACCATAGATAAATATCCGGATACTTTCTTTTGCGAGAATGTTGATACAATTTCAGAAAATAAGCCAAAGGCGGGAATAACTAAGATATAAACCTCTGGATGACCCCACATCCAAATAAGATTCCAATACATCATCTGATTTCCGCCATAGTCAGTCGTAAAGAAATGCATTCCAAAAGCACGATCAATCCAAAGAAGTAATGTTGTAGCAGTAAGCACAGGAAATGCTGAAATAATAAGGACCATTGCGCATAAAGAATTCCAGGTGAATAAAGGCATTTTCAGTAAAGTCATTCCTGGAGCACGTTTTTTTATAATTGTGACAAAAAAGTTGATGCCCGCAAGAAGACTGCCAAGACCTGAAAGCTGCAAGCTCCATATAAGGTAATCGACACCAACACTCGGGTTAAATTCAAGTTCGGAGAAGGGGGCAAGCGCAAGCCAGCCGGTATTAGCAAAATCTCCACCGATGATAAAAAAGAAATTAATGAGTATTCCACCTGCAACAGTGAGCCATAAACCTAAGGAATTAACAAATGGAAAAGCTAGATCTCGAGCTCCAATCTGAAGGGGGACAATCCAGTTCATAAGCCCGAAGAAAAATCCCATCGTCACGAAAAAAACCATGATGTCGCCATGTGATGTGAAGATCTGCTGGAAATGGTCGGCAGAAAGAAATCCTTGAGAGTCAGCTGCAATTGACTGCTGAAGATATATCAATGCGGCATCTAACATTCCTCGAAAGAACATTAGAGAGGAAAAGATCATATACATGGTACCGATTTTCTTAGGATCAGTAGAAGTAAGCCATTCATTCCATAGCCAACCCCAGCGTTTATTTTTAGTGAGATATATTGAGATTCCAATGGCCATTAGTATAACAAATAAAGTTCCCCCAATCGTGTACCAGACATGAGGAAGAGATTCCCAAGTTAATTTCCCGAATAAGAATTCTTTCATAATACCGGCTTGGTTGGGTACATATATTTATGAACTACTTTATGATATAATTCATTTGCCACTTCTGAATAAAGAATAACGGATTTATTTACTGAAGGTTTGACAAGTTCTTCATAATTATGATCAGTGAGTTGAAGAGGTGATCTTTTGACCTCTGAAATCCAATCCTCAAAATCTTTTAACGAAGTCGATTTCACTGAAAATGTCATGTCTGCATATCCTTCACCATTGATTTCAACGTCTTTACCAACATATTCTCCTGTTGCATCGGCCATTAAATGAAGTTGTGTTGACATCCCTGTCATTGAATATATTTGCCCGCTCAATTGTGGAATCCAAAAAGAATTCATGGGTGCTCCATCAGCTGTTAAG
>JACDAP010000204.1 GCA_013695395.1 Solirubrobacterales bacterium | reverse complement strand
CGGCGCAAGGCCGACGTCGCCGAGGGGGTCGCCACCGTGGCCGCGCGCCTGGCGACCCGCCGCGGCAACCGGATGGCGCTCGTCACCTGCGGGGCGGCGGTCGAGCGCGTGCTCCCGCCCCGCGGCGGGCGCGGCGCGCTCACCCACCTGCGCCGCGTCCTGGCCGAGGGCGTCGCGACCGATACCCATCCTCCTTCGTCGGGGGGCAGAGGCGGCAGCCACGCCGGCGGGATCGGGGACGGGCTGCGACGCGCCGACGCGCTCGCACGCGGCCACGGCCTCGTCGTCGTGATCTCCGACTTCCTCGAGGCGCCCGAGGTGTGGGAGCGCTCGCTCGGGGCGCTGCGCCACCGCCATGACGTGATCGCCGTCGAGTGCCGCGACCAGCGCGACGAGGAGCTCCCCGACGTCGGCACGGTCTGGTTGCGCGATCCCGTGAGCGGGCGTGAGCTGCAGGTCGACACCGGCCGCGCCGCGACACGCCGCCGCTTCGGGGCCGCCGCCGCCGAGCGTCACGAGGCCAGCGCGCAGGCCTTCGCACGCCGCGGGGTGCGCCACGCGATCTGCCGCACCGACGGCGACTGGCTCGGCTCCCTCGGGACGGTGCTCCGATGAGCTCGGCCATCGCGCTGCCCAAGTTCGACCTGCCCTCCTTCGGGAGCCCGTGGTGGCTGCTCGCGCTGGGGCTCGTCCCGCTGGCGATCTTCGGCTACCTCGCCTTCCAGCAGCGCCGCCGTGGGGCCGCGCTGCGCTTCTCGAGCCTCGCCACGCTCGCCTCGGTCGCGCCGCCCTCGCCGGGCTGGCGGCGCCACGTCCCGCCCGCGCTGCTGCTGCTGGCGCTGCTCGTGCTCGCCGTCGCACTGGCCCGACCCGAGGCGACCTTCTCGGTCCCGCGCGAGCGCGCCTCGATCATGCTCGTGACCGACACCTCGGGCTCGATGGCCGCGCGCGACGTCGACCCGGACCGCATCAGCGCCGCGCGCGAAGCGGCCAGCCAGTTCCTCGACGCGGTCCCGGCCAAGATCCGCGTCGGCCTCGTCGCCTTCTCCTCGACCGCCTCGGTGCTTCAGACCCCGACGATCGACCGGGTCGCCGTCCGCGACGGCCTCGACACGATCCAGGCCGGCGGGGGCACCGCCACCGGCGACGGCATCGATGCCGGCCTGCGTGCGCTTGGCCAGCAGAACCAGGGGCTCTCCGAGGCCGAGCGCATCCCGGGCGCGATCGTGCTGCTCTCCGACGGCAAGGCGAGCTCGGGCTCGGACCCGGCGGCGGTCGCCGAGCAGGCCGCGCAGTCCGGCGTCCCGATCTTCACCGTCGCCCTCGGCACCCAGGACGGCACGATCGTCACCCCGGACGGCCAGGAGATCCGCGTCCCGCCGGACCTCGACGCCCTGCGGCAGATCGCCGAGATCTCCGGCGGCCGGTTCTTCGACGCCCCCTCCGCGGACGCCCTGGAGAGCGCCTACTCCGACCTCGGCTCCCGCCTGGGCACCGAGGACGAGCAGCGTGAGATCACGAGCATCTTCGCCGGCGCGGGCCTGCTCTTCCTGCTCGCGGGCGCCGGGCTGGGCCTCGCCTGGTTCGGTCGCCTGCCGTAGGACCACCGCGCGGCCATCGCGAACCTCCCGCCATTCTCATCGCTCGGCGTGGAAGATGGCGGCAGGTTCGCTCCGGGCGGCCGGCAGGGAAGCGGGCTGGCGCAGGGTCACGCGCCCCGCTACAATGCTCGCCGTCGGCCGATAGTCGCAGTCGCCCCACTTGGGTCCCCCGCCACATACGGGACGGCCCCGGGCGAGGTCCGTGAGCGCCGACACGCCCCGAAAGGGGTCGCTCGTCGTCGTGCTATCTTGCTTGGTCGCGCATTTTCTCTCCCGAGAGACGATGGCGCGCCTGCCGGATCCTCTCGCCCGCCCTTCCCGACCCTCCCAAGGAGTCGCCCGCTGTGCCTCGTGCTGACGCCCCCCGCACGCGCCGAACCTTCGCGCGCCTGCCGCAGTCCCTCGAAGTCCCCAACCTCATCGACATCCAGCGCAAGTCGTTCGCCTGGCTCGTCGACCCCGAAGGCGGCGGACTCCGCGAGACGATCGACGACATCTCGCCGATCGAGGACTACACCGGGCACCTCGCGGTCAACTTCGGCGAGTTCAACTTCGACGAGCCGGCCAACACCATCGCGGAGTGCCGCGAGAAGGACCTCACCTTCTCGCGCCCGCTGACCGTCACGGTCGCGTTCATCAACCACGAGACGGGTGAGATCCGCGAGCAGTCGGTCTTCATGGGTGACTTCCCGTGGATGACCGAGCGCGGCACGTTCATCATCAACGGCACCGAGCGCGTCGTCGTCACGCAGCTCGTCCGCTCCCCCGGCGCGTACCTGATGGAGCCGAAGGACCGCGAGAAGCAGGTCTTCACGGCGAACCTGATGCCGGCCCGCGGCTCGTGGCTCGAGCTCGAGATCGACAAGAAGGGCAAGGTCTTCGTCCGGATCGACCGCAAGCGCAAGCTCCCGGTCACGGTGCTCCTGCGGGCCATGACCTACGACCCGGAGACCGACGGCGCCGCCGAGGAGTCCGAGGACGACATCGCGAAGCTCGACGCCGAGATCGCCGCGCTGTTCGCGGACTCGCTCTACATCCGCAACACGATCGAGGCCGACCCCGAGGCCACGAAGACGAAGAAGGGCGCGCTGATCGAGCTCTTCAAGAAGCAGCGTCCGGGCGAGCCGCCGTCGGTCGACGCCGCGTACTCGCTGATGAACCAGCTCTTCTTCGACCCCAAGCGCTACGACCTCACGCGCGTCGGTCGCTACAAGCTGAACGCGCGCCTGGGCCTCGACATCGACCTCGAGACCCGCACGCTCACGCACGACGACATCCACCAGCTCATCCGTGAGCTCGTGATGCTGCCGAAGCTCCTCGGGATCCCGGAGGACGGCGAGGTCGAGATCAAGGACTACGCCGCCGAGGCCGCCACCATGGCGCGCGAGCGCAAGGTCCGGATCGTCCCGGCCACCCAGGAGGTCTACGAGGGCACGGGCGTCGAGGGCGAGGACTTCATCGAGACCTCGGTCGCCGACCACCTCGACGAGTACGAGCACTTCGGCAACCGGCGCCTGCGCACGGTTGGCGAGCTCATCCAGGAGGCCTTCCGCATCGGCCTCTACCGGATGGAGCGCGTCGTCCGCGAGCGCCTGACGACCGAGGACGAGGACACGATCACGCCGCAGACGATCGTGAACATCCGCCCGGT
>JACDAP010000196.1 GCA_013695395.1 Solirubrobacterales bacterium | reverse complement strand
CCCCAGGGCCCCGACGAGCTTGTGGGCCTCCGACGCCGCGTGGACTCGTTCGGTGTCGCCCAGCTCCGCACCGAGTGAGGCGACGACCGCCGCCTCGATCGTCGCGACGCGAACGGCGAAGCCGTCGCGGCGACGGACCCAGAGCGCAGCGAGGGCGTCGCCGAGGACGCCCTCTGGATCGGTGGTCTGGCTCAGCGCGGGCATGACGCTCATTCCTCGGCCGCTCGCGCCCCGGCCGCGACCGGTTGGGAGGTTGTGGTGGATTCGCCGTCCAACGGCGTCGCCCGGGGTGGTCGGGTGCAGAACCTCCGACCGGGCCCCGGGACCTCCCACCCGCCCCAGCCCGTGCGCGGGAGCACCGACGTCCGGCCCACGCCACGGACCAGCCTCCGGGTAGGTCATCTGCTGCTACGGCGACCTGGTCGAGGAGCTCAAGGCACGGTCAGCCCCGAGCGCCACGCCTTCGCCCCTGCCTGGTCGCGTAGCGCCGCGAAGGTGAGGATCGACGGTCCCTTCCGACACGCGTGAGGACGACTCCGACCGAACCGTGTGCTCTGGATCTCGCTATGCGAGACCGCGGGGACATGGTTGCGCTGCGTCGAGCGCGAACGGTCCGGGTCACGCGCGGTCATGCAGAGGAGGGAGAGGGATTCGAACCCTCGGTACGGCGTAACCGCACAACGGTTCTCGAGATGGAAGCGAGCGGAGCAGAACCCCGCATGCACGCTGGACTTTAGCGGCTTGGGCGGCGTCGCGAGACAGTTCACGGGACAGTCGGGACGAGATCTCCGCGCATCATTCGAGTGGCATCGCCGCGGTCAGCCGGAGTCGCTCGCGAAGGTGCCGCTCTGCCGCCTCGCGTACTCGGGCATCCCCGAGTCGGAGCGCATCAAGAAGCGCGGCCAGCTCTGCGAGCTCCGGCCACGACGCCTGCAGCGCCAGAAGACTCTCGTCCAGTGGCTCGACCGCATGCCCGCGAACGCTGCCGCGCGGATCGGGCCAGACCGGCGGCGTGTCGCCGGTCGCGGCGATCTCATCGCGTAGCGGAGCGGCGGCCCAGGCCGTGGGGATCCCACGCGAGACGGCGCCCTCGCGGATCGGGTGCAGGTACTTGAGAGCGTGGAGGAGGAACTCCTCGGTCGCGTGCGGGATCGCCTGCCGGCGCATCGGGTCGTACAGGCCAGCATTCGCGAGTCGATCGAGCGCCCGCTGGACTTTGGAGTGCTTGACTCCGAGCCTCAGGGCGAGTGAACGCAGCGTCCATTCGTCGTCCATGGACGAGAGGGCGAGAAGCACAAGAACGTCAGCGGATTGGACCACGTCGAGACAGAGCGTACCGCGTACCGATACACGGTACAAAGCTCCGCCGGGTGCGTTGCCAAAACCGTGCGCAGCCTCCGGTTAGTGTGCGCCCATGCCGACTGCAAAGAACGCGGAACCACTTGATGGTTGGCAGCCTGCCCGGCTCATTCCGACGGTCGGCATCAAGGGGCAGGACGAGCAGGAGCGGCGCGCAACGTCAACCCTGCTCGCGGTCATGCGCGCAGTCCCTGAATTCGGACACGCGCTTCTTCGCGAGCTCGGCGCACCGAAGAGCGTCGTCATCCAGACCTTCGCCGAGGTGCGGTTCAAGTCCGCTGACGGGAAGACGGTCATCCCCGACGGGGCGATCGTGTGCGAGCGCGGGAAGACGAGGTGGTGCTGCCTGGTGGAGGTGAAGACCGCTGGCGCGTCGCTGAAGGACGACCAGATCGCCGCCTACCTCGACGTGGCCCGCGACAACGGCTTCGACGCCGTACTCAGCATCAGCAACCAGATCACCGCGAGCTCTTCCGAGACACCGGTGACTGTCGACAAGCGCAAGCTGAAGAAGGTCGCGCTTCACCACTTCTCCTGGTGGCGGATCGTCACCGAAGCAGTCGTCCAGTCCCGCTACCGGGGAGTGAGTGACCCCGACCAAGCGTGGATCCTCGACGAACTGATCGCCTACCTCGAGCACCCGGCGTCCGGCGCCGGTGGATTCGAGGATATGGGCGACAAGTGGGTCCCGGTCCGGAAGGCCGCCTACGACGGCACGCTGCGCGCGACCGACCCCGAGGCCAGCCAGGTCGCGGCGCGGTGGGAGCAGTTCGTGCAGCACCTTGGACTCGGCCTGAGCCAGCACCTCGGGCACGCGGTCGAGAACGTGACTCCGCGAGGACAGACCACCCAACAACGCGTCGTGCAGCTCACCAAGTCCCTCGCGGAATCGGGCTGCTTGTCCGCGACGCTCCGTGTACCCGGGGCGATCGGTGACCTCCATCTCGTGACCGACCTGCGTGCACGCCAGACGAGGACGAGCGTAACCGTCGACGCTCCGAAGGAGATGCGCGCGAAGGCGCGGATCAACTGGCTCCTACGGCAGCTCTCCGACGCGCCGTCTGAGCTGCGCGTCGAGGTCCACTACCCCAACGCCCGCGAGACCACCGGCCTGCTGCTCGGCGATGCGAAGGACAACGTGGACGGGCTCCTCTACCCGCCGGACCCGAAGCGCGAGCCCCGCGCCTTCACGCTCACACTCGCCCGCCCGATGGGGCAGAAGCGCGGCAAGGCGGAAGGCTCCTTCGTGGCCGACACGAGCACCCAGGCGTTCGACTTCTACGGCGACCTGGTTCAAGAGCTCAAAGCGTGGTCAGCGCGCGCGCCGCGGCTCCGCGACGAAGATCCGCCGCCGTCGCTCGCCGAGCAGCCTGCGGTCCTAGAGATCCCGAGCTAGGAACGATCGTGAAGATCGACGGCCACTACGACGCCGAGGCCGACATCGCCTGGCTGCGCTTCGAAGGCTACGAGCCGTCGAGCGTCGTGGCCGAGGAGGTACCGACCGGCCTGCGTGAGCTCGACCCGGCCACCGGCTCGACCGTCGGTCTCGAGTACTGGACCGCGAGCGCGACGCTCCCGCCAGATCTGCTGCGCATGTTGCGCCCGCCGCAGCTTGGCACCGCCGCCTGAGCGGGCGTACGCTCAGGTCGCTGTTGCGAGACGGCCACGAAGGTGCCGCACTGCCGCCGCGCGTACCCGGGCGTCCCCGAGGCGGAGCGCCTCGAGGAGCGCGGCCAGTTAGGGAGTGGCGACGAGCAGGTTCTTCTCGACCGAGGCGAGGACGTCCTCGTTGGCGGAGAAGTAGTGCGAGTGCGTCTTGCGGACGGTCTCGATGGAGTCGGCGCCGACCAGGACGACCTCGACCTCACCGTGGTCGCCGACCTCCCGCTCGAGCCGGGAGTAGGCGTCGGTTGCCGCGGTCTCGTCAGCACCGAAGTCCTCGACGGCCACGGATCGACCCGCGGCGCGGAAGGTCAGGAGGAAGTAGCGGGTGGCTTTCGTCATCGTCGTCCCTTCGGAAGCTCGCCGAGCAGCTCACCGATCCGCTTCAGTGTCGCAGTCCTGTCCAGCTCGCCGGCCTCGAGCTGCGCGAACGTCGCACTCGCGCGCCGCAGGATCGCTGTGACCTCCGGGGCAGCCCGCCCCGCCTTCAGCTGCAGACCATGATCCCGGTCGAGCTGCTCCACGAGCTCGGCCCAAGCGTGCTGGGACGCGGTTCGAAGCTGGACCTCGATCAACACGCCGTCCTTGCGCACGACGAGGTGCTTGGCCCGATAGCCGTCCGGCTTTGGATGGGCCACGTAGTCCCACGTCCGCGGCATCAGCTCCCACCGGCGCTGCTCGCGCAGCCGACCAAGGACCCGATCGACGGCGTCCTCGCCGGCGAGCACCGCGCGGGCACCGGCGATGTCGTGCATCCGTGAGAGCACCATCTGCGGCTCGCGGTCGAGCTTGTCCCGGATGGTCTCCATCCGCTTGAGGCGCTGACCGACGACGAAGAACCCGCCCGATGCCTCCGCCACGTAGTACCGCAGGTTCGCCGCGACACGCGTCAGCGGCGCGGCATGTGCCGCACGCCACCGACCCACCACATCGAGCTCCACCAGCAACGCGTCGACGCCCATCGGATCCCCAGCCTGATGCGCACGCAGCCGCTCACCGGGGCGCTTCACCCGCTCCTTCGAAGGTCGCTCACTCACGTCGCCGCCATCGTCGCAGAGCGAGGAGACCGTCTCCACGCCCACGGGCTCGCCGAACCAGCACACGGCAAGTCACCCAGGAGGGGCTCGCGTGGACGAGGCCCCGCTCAAAGTCAGCGTCGGCCCACTCGAGTCCGAGCAGCTCACCCAGTCACACCGCCGGGAACAACGCGGTCGACGAGAGAGAGAGAGAGAGAGAGAACGCTCCCGCGGCAGCACGGCCAAGAGGCAGCGACCGTGACGCTTCCGCGGCGGAGCCCCGCTGCGCGTCCGCGCGGCAGGCTCCACGAGAGGAGGGAGAGGGATTCGAACCCTCGGTACGGCGTAACCGCACAACGGTTTCGAGACAGACGCGAGCGGAGC
>JACDAP010000189.1 GCA_013695395.1 Solirubrobacterales bacterium | reverse complement strand
CCTCGCGCCCGGTCAGCGCCTCCCCGGCCGTCTCGGTGCTCCGCTCCTCGCCGCGGGCGGGGGCATCGAGGCCGAAGAGCTCGCGCACGATCTGCAGACGCCCGTGCGAGGGGGTTCCCGCCTCGGGGAGTCCCTTGAGCCGCAGGGTCGGCTCGTGCAGCAGTCGCTGCATCACGGCTTTGGCGACCGCGTCCACGCGGGCGAGGTCGCGATCGGAGGCGCTCTCCCAGCGGTCGGCGTTGTCGGCGAGCACGCGCTCGACGATCTCCTCGCCGTGGCGGCGCAGGTCGCCGATGGTCGGCCGCACGTCGAGCTGGCCCATCCAGCGGGCGAAGCGCTGGATCTCCTCCTCGACGATCTCGTCGGCGCGGTGGCGCTCGCCCTCGCGCACGTCCATGTTCCTGGCGACGACCGTCTGGAGGTCGTCGATATCGAAGAGCGTGACGCCGGCGAGCTCACCGCAGGCGGCCTCGATGTCACGCGGGACCGCGATGTCGATGAGCACGAGCGGTCGCCCGCCGCGTGCCTCCATCACGAGCTCGAGCTCGTCCGCTCCGACGATCGGGTGCGGCGAGGAGGTGGAGGAGACGACGATGTCGCTCTCCTGCAGGAGCGTCGGCAGGTCGTGGAGCGAGGCGACCGTGCCGCCGACGCGGTCGGCCATCGCCCGAGCGCGGGCAGCGCGCCGGTTGGCGACGAAGATCGCGCGGACGCCACGGTCGGCGAGCGCGCGGGCGGTCAGCTCGCTCGTCTCCCCGGCGCCAATGATCACGACGTCGCGGGCGGCAAGATCGCCGACGGCCTGGGCGGCGAGTTCGACGGCCACGGTGGAGACGCTCGTGCGCGCGGCGCCGATCAGCGTCTCGGTGCGCACGCGCTTGCCGGTCGACAGCGCGGCCGAGAAGAGCCGGTTGGTCATCGGCCCGGTCGTGCCCGCCTCGAGCGCCGCCTCGTAGGCGCGCTTGACCTGGCCCTGGACCTCGGCCTCGCCGACGATCATCGACTCGAGGCCGCTCGTGACCCGGTAGAGCTGGCGGGCGGCGTCGCAGTTGCGGGGCGCGTAGACGAGGCCCGCGAGCTCGGTCGGGCGCATCCCCGCGCGGCGGGCGAGCGTGCCGAGCAGCTCGGTCTCCGCCTCGACCGGGTCGCCGACGACGAGGTAGAGCTCGGTTCGGTTGCAGGTGGAGATCGCGACGGCCTCGTGGATCTCGGCGGCGCCGGCAAGCTCCTGGACGACGCGTTCGGTCTCCCCGTCGGTGAGAGCCAGGCGCTCGCGCAGGGCCACCGGTGCGGTCTTGTGCGAGATGCCGAGGGCGAGCAGCTCCCCCGCCTGATGGCCCTGGCTCATGGCGTGGTCTCGGCCGGTGCGGCGTCGGGCTTGGCCGGAGCGAGCTTGCGATCGGCGAGCTCGTTGAGCTCGACCAGCTCCCGCTCGAGCCGCTGCAGCTTGAAGGCCATGATCCCGAAGTAGATGAGCGCGAGCGCGAAGAAGACGAGGTAGGCGGCGGCGACGTACCCGGTGTTGTCGTCCGGGACGGTGTCCGAGGCCTGGGCGAGGACGCTCGTCACGAGGAGCTCACCTGGGGGGCGGCGGAGCGGCCGACGGCCTCCTCCTCACCGCCGAGCTTGCGGCGCAGCTGCCGCAGCTGGGCGCGGGAGTTCTTGTGTGAGAGCTCGTACTGGTAGAGCGCACTGAACAGCAGCGCCATCCCGAGGATCCCCAGGTAGAAGGGCAGCCGGAAGGAGTCCGGGAGATCCCCGCCGGCCTGGTTGAGCACGCGCGGGTGGATGTACGGGTCGGCCAGGCGGACCGCCAGGAAGTTCAGCGGCACGAAGGCGCCGGCGGTCACGGCGAAGACGCTCGCGTAGCGCGACTGCTTCTCCGGGTCCTCGATCGAGAAGCGCAGCGGCTGGTAGGTGCAGTACAGGAGGAAGACGATCAGGAACGAGACGAGCGTCGGCTCGCGCCACTCGAACCAGGTGCCCCAGGCCGCCTTGGCCCAGATGGCGCCGGTGAGCAGGACGCCTACCCCGAGCACGACCGAGAGGTGGATCGCGACGTAGCTCTTCAGGTCGTACTTCGCGAGGCCCGTGCGGAGGTGCTGGATCGCCATGATTCCGCCGAAGACGAAGCCGCAGAGCGCGACGATCGCCATCGGCACGTGCACGTAGAAGATCTTCTGCGAGAAGCCCTGGTCGGCCTCGATCTTCGCGGAGAAGAAGGCAAGCCCGAAGGCCACCATCAGCACGAGGGCGGCGGCGATGGACGTTGCGCGGAGGCGGTTGCCGTACGTCATGTCTCTTTCCGTTACGGGCGAGCGAGGGGGACGGTCCACACCTTCAGTCCTCGAGCAGGAAGTCGAAGAGGGCGTAGGCCAGGAGCCCGAAGACCAGATCATAGAGGCCGAGCACGGCGAGGAACTGGCCCTCCATGGCCCCCGGGCCGTCCGCGCCGAGCACCGGGGAGAGCGCGCGGGCGGCGGTGATGACCACCGGGACCAGGAGCGGCAGCGCGACGAGTGGCCCGATCAGGTCCCGCGCGCGGGTCTGGATCGCGAGCGCGCCGACGAGGGCGCCGATGACCGAGAGCCCCACGTTCACCATGGCGAGCACGAGCACGAGCTTGCCGACGAGCTCCCAGCCCACCCCGGGCCCGAACAGCAGGATCGCGAAGGCGGGCACCATCACGAACTCGACCAGCACGAGGAAGGCGAAGAGGGTGAGCGCCTTGGCGACGCCGAGCGCGGTGCGGTCCACCGGGGCGAGCAGAAACGCGTCGAAGCCGCCCTCCTCGCGGTCGGCGACGTAGAGCCGGTTGATCCCGAGGATCGTCGCGAAGAGCAGGGTGACGACGAGGATCCCGGCAGCGAGGTCACCGTCGACGTCGCGCTGCTGGAGGGCGAAGTGGAAGACGACGAAGGTCGTGACGCTGAAGAGCGCCATCGCGGGGACGAGCTGGGGGACCTTCCGCTCGAGCAGCAGCTCCTTGCGCAGCAGGGTCAGAACGGTTCTCATCGGTAGAGCGCCCCGATCTGCGCCGGGTCGATCTCGCCGGCTGGGGCGAGCAGCGCAGTGCGCCCGCCGACCAGGCCGAGGGCGAGGTCGCCCTCCGCGAGCCCGCCCGCCGGGTCGTGCGAGGAGATCACCCGCGTGCGCCCGCTGGCCGCCCCGATGAGGGGCTCGACCAGCTCGGCCGCGGCCGGGTCGAGGTTGGCGCGCGGCTCGTCGAGGAGCAGCAGCGCGGGGTCGTGGAGGATCGCGCGGGCGACCGCGGTCCGCTGGACCATCCCGCGCGAGAACGTGTGCAGTGGGTCGTCGGTCCGCAACCCGAGCCGCACCGCGTCGAGGACCTCCTCCACGCGCTCATCCCCGACGCCGTGCAGACGGGCGTGGAAGCGCAGGTTCTCCCGGGGCGAGAGGTCCCGGTAGAGCAGCGGGTCGTGTCCGAGCAGGCCCACCCGGCCGCGGACCGCCCACCCGTCCTTCGGGAGCTCGTGCCCGAGGACGCGGGTGGTACCCGCGTGGGGTCGCAGGAGCGTTGCGAGGACCCGCAGTAGCGTTGACTTCCCGGCGCCGTTCGGCCCGAAGACGACGAGCGTCGCGCCGGCCGGCAGCGTGAGTGAGACGTCCTCGAGCGCGGCACGCAGGCCGTAGCGGCGCGTGAGGCCGGCGAGCTCGATCGCGGGGGCGGCCTCCTCGCCCGGCGGGGCGGGGCTCACCGGTCGGCGCGGGACGGGCCGAGCGGCGGATCGGCGCACGCGGGCATCGTCAGTGGCCGGGGGTCTGATCGCCGGTGCGCTGCAGCGTTGCGACGGCGTGCTCGAGCAGCGGGGCGAGAACCGGGAAGAGCTCGTCGACCGCGCGCGGGCTCCCGGGAAAGGTGACGATCAGCGTCCGCCCGGCGATGCCGG
>JACDAP010000178.1 GCA_013695395.1 Solirubrobacterales bacterium | reverse complement strand
GCGGCCAGCGCCTTCTCATCCCCGTCGGACGGCCCCTCGCCCCCCGGCCGCCGCCCGCTGGCCGCCAGCCAAGAACCGCCGAGGATGAGCCCCAGCCCCGCGAAGGTCCCGACGGTGACCGCTTCGTCGAGCGCCAGCACGCCGTAGAGCACGGCGAACCCCGGCGCCAGGTACGCGACGACGGAGGCCCGCTGGGCGCCGAGCTCGACGATCAGGCCGTAGAAGATGAGGAAGGCGAGCCCGGTGCCCACTACGCCGAGCGCAAGCGTCGCCCCGATCGCGTCCGCCCCGGCGCTCGTCGGGAAGGTGATGAGCGCGGCGGGCATCGTGAGCAGGGCGCTGAGGCCCATCGTCGCGGCGACCGTCGCGGCCGGGTCCACGCCGCTCATCCGTCGCTTGACCTCGATCGCGCCCATCGCGTAGAGCAGTCCGGCGACGAGCACCATCGCCCCGCCGACGAGCGCGAGGCCGTCGCCACCGAGGTCGACCCCGAAGAGCAGCCCGACGCCCGCCATGCCGACGAGCAGCCCGACGGTCGCAACGCGACCCGGCCGCTCCGCCGGGGCGTAGGCGGTGAAAGCGAGCGCCGCGGTCCAGATCGGAGCGCTCGCGACGAGGATGCCCGCGAGCGCGCTCGGGATCCACCGCTCCCCCACGGTGATCAGCAGGAAGGGCACGACGACCTGGATCACGGCGAGCAGGCCGATCGCCGCCCCGCGCCCCCGCAGCGCGCCGAGGGCGTCTCGGTGCATCGCGACGGGCAGCAGCACGAGCGCGGCCAGGGCGGTGCGCGCGAACACGATGAACGGCGCGGAGAAGTCCCGCAGCCCGATCTTGATGAACAGGTAGCTCGCGCCCCAGGTCGCGGCGAGCACGATCATCAGGAGCCAGGAGCGACGGGTCACGGCGGGCAGGCTACGCCCGGAACCGCATCAGCACCAACGCTCGTTGCTTGTTCGGGCTCACAGCTGCGCTTATGACGCAGCTGGGGCGAGCAGCGCGGCTACGAGTCGCTCCAGCGCCGGTTGCAGGACCGCGGGCCCGAAGTCGGCCGCCCCGCGGGCCAGCTGCTCGAGCAGCAGGCCGTCGAGCACCGCGACGAGCAGCTCGGCGTCGGCGACCGGGCGCGTGCTCCCGGCCAGCTCCAGCAGGCGCGCAGCCAGCCTCCGATACGCGTCGGTCCAGCCCACGGCGATCTCGCGGAGCTCGGGTCGCCGGGCGGCCTCCAGGCAGAGCGCGTACCCGGCCACGAGGCTCGCACGGTCACCGTCGAGCTCACCGGCGGTGAGGGCCGCCAAACGCGCGGCGAGCACCTCAGCGCCGAGGGGCTCCGTCCCGCCTCCGAGCGCCTCGGCGAGCCGCTCGGCCCGCTCGACGTCGCGATCCGCCGCCAGGCGATAGGCCTCGGCGACGAGCTCCTCCTTCGAGGCGAACCAGTAGGTGGTGGCCGCGAGCGGAAGCCCGGCCTCCTGCGCCACCCGGCGGTGGGTCAGGGCCTCGGGCCCCGTCGCGGCGATGACCCGCAGGGTGGCCTCGAGGATGTGCGCCCGGCGCGCCTCACCACGAGGCGCGCGTGCAGCCACGGCGCGATTCGGGCTCAGTGTGCGCCCGCCAGGTTGAGCCCGATCACGCCCGCGATGATAAGCGCGAGCGAGGCGAGCTTGGCGAACGACACGGCCTCCCCCAGCGCCACGATTCCGATCGTGGCGACCAGCGCGGTGCCGGCCCCCGCCCAGATCGCGTAGGTGGTGCCCACCTCGATCGACCGCAGCACGACCGCCAGCAGCACGAAGGAGGCCAGGTACCCGGCCACCACGACGGCAGTCGCGGGCACGCTCCCCTCGCCGGCGGACTTCAGAGCGACGGTGGCTGCGACCTCCGTGAGGATGGCGAGGACGAGGGCGACCCAGGCGTTCATTGGTACTAGTGTACCGCTTTCGGTACATGCGTACCGCTCGACACCACACGCGCTCAGCGGCGCAGGCCGCAGGGGCCCCTCGCCAGGCGCCGGGTGAGCGCTGCGAGGTCGCGGAAGACCTGGGGCTGGCCGCGCGAGGTGTCCGAGAAGGAGACCGTGCCCGCCTCGGCCCGGACCACGTAGCGCAGGATCGCGCCGGGCTCCGGCGGAAGGCTCGTGTTCTCGTCGGCGGGTCCGACGTCCTCCGGCTCCTCACCCTCCAGGTCGCGGCGGGCCTGGCGGGCATCGATCGTGTCCTCGGAGGGGATCTGCACGAGCTCACCACCGTTGCAGGAGACGCGGCCGTCGTCGGTGATCCGCAGCTCCAGCCGCGCGCCGGGGATCTCGCCGGATCGAGCGACCGTGAAG
>JACDAP010000110.1 GCA_013695395.1 Solirubrobacterales bacterium | reverse complement strand
TCGTCCGGGCCCAGTGCACCGACCTCCCCGAGGAGGAGGGCGCCGTCACGCGTGAGTACAAGCAGCCGGCTGCCCGGGGCACGTCGGGCGGCAGCGACCCATTCCGCGTCGGTCCGCCGCTCACCGGCGCGATCGTGCTCGGCCCCGGCGAAGGGGATCGGAGCCTGCGGCACCGCCGGGTCGCTCAGGCCGACTCGGCGGCCGGCTCCTCGTCCTCGTCCGGCGCGGCCTCGGTGACGAGCGTCGGCGCACGGCCGGTGTCGATGGTCTCCTTGGTCACGACGCACTTCTTGACGTCGCGCCGGGAGGGCAGCTCGAACTGCACGTCGAGCAGCGTCTCCTCGATGATCGAGCGCAGGCCGCGGGCCCCCGTCTCCCGGGCGAGCGCCTTCTCGGCGATCGCGGTGAGGGCCTCCTCGGCGAAGACGAGCTCGATGCCGTCGAAGGAGAAGAAGCGGTGGAACTGCTTGACCAGGGCGTTGCGCGGCTCGGTGAGGATCGTGATCAGGTCGTCGCGCGTGAGCGGGTGCACGGCGCTGACGACGGGCAGGCGCCCGATGAACTCCGGGATCAAGCCGTAGTTGACGAGATCCTCGGGCAGCGTCTTCTCGAAGACCTCGCCGGTGTCCTTGAGCTCGCGGGCGTCCATCTGAGCCTGGAAGCCGATGCCCTTGTTGCCGATCCGCCGTTCGATGACCTTGTCGAGGTTGGCGAACGCCCCGCCGCAGATGAACAGGATGTTCGTCGTGTCGATCGAGAGGAATTCCTGGTGGGGATGCTTGCGCCCGCCCTGCGGCGGCACGCTGGCGGTCGTCCCCTCGAGGATCTTCAGGAGCGCCTGCTGGACACCTTCGCCCGACACGTCACGCGTGATCGACGGGTTGTCCGCCTTGCGCGCGATCTTGTCGACCTCGTCGATGTAGATGATCCCGGTCTCGGCCTTCTTGACGTCGTAGTCGGCCGCCTGGATGAGCTTCAGAAGGATGTTCTCGACGTCCTCGCCCACGTAGCCGGCCTCGGTCAGCGCCGTGGCGTCGGCGATCGCGAACGGCACGTTCAGGATGCGGGCGAGCGTCTGGGCGAGCAGCGTCTTGCCGCACCCGGTCGGCCCGAGCAGCAGGATGTTCGACTTCTGCAGCTCGATGTCCGAGTCGCTCGACTGCATCATCTGCACGCGCTTGTAGTGGTTGTAGACCGCCACCGAGAGCGTGCGCTTGGCCTCGTCCTGCCCAACGACGTACTCGTCGAGCACCCCGAAGATCTCGCGGGGCTTCGGGAGGTTGTCGAGATCGAAGGTCGGGGGAGCGGTGAGCTCCTCGTCGATGATCTCGTTGCAGAGGTCGATGCACTCGTCGCAGATGTACACGCCCGGCCCGGCGATCAGCTTCTTCACCTGCCGCTGCGACTTGCCGCAGAAGCTGCACAGGAGCTGCTCGTTCGTGTCGGTCGGTCGTGCCATCTGCTCTTTCCCTCGAAGGCTCGCTGGCGCGAGCCTAGTGCTCTGAGATCACGCGGTCGATGATCCCGTACTCCTTGGCCTCCTCGGAGGACATGAAGTAGTCGCGATCGGTGTCGCCCTTGACCTTCTCGTACTCCTGCCCGGTGTGGAAGGCGATGATCTCGTCGAGCTTCGTGCGGAGGTCGATGACCTCCTTGGCGTGGATCTCGATGTCCGTCGCCTGGCCCTGGAAGCCGGAGCTCACCTGGTGGATGAGGATCTTCGCGTTCGGCAGCGCCATGCGCTTGCCGGCGGTGCCGCCGCAGAGCAGGAGCGCGCCCATGCTCATGGCGATCCCGACGCAGATCGTCGAGACGTCCGGCTTGATGAAGTTCATCGTGTCGTAGATCGCGAGGCCGGCGTAGACGGAGCCGCCGGGCGAGTTGATGTAGAGCGAGATGTCCTTGTCGGGATCGTCGCTCTCCAGGTGGAGGAGCTGGGCGACCACGAGGTTGGCGATCTGATCGTCGACCGGGGTCCCCAGGAAGATGATGCGCTCGGACAGCAGGCGGGAGTAGATGTCGAAGGCGCGCTCGCCTCGCGACGTCTGCTCGACCACCATGGGGACAAGGGGGCTCATGGTCCTCGCTTCGTTTCTGTGGGTGGAGCGGATGTCCTTCCGAGAGGCTCCCGGAAGTGGCCGAAGCGTAGCAACGGGCCCGGGCCCGTCAGACCGTCTCGACAGGTGTCAGGCGGGCCTGGCGCGCAGCCCGTCGAGCACGATCTCGAGGTGGCGCCGCCAGTCCCACGACGCCTTCTGCGAGCCCATCGTCGAGGAGAGCCCGCACATCAGCATGCCGATCTCCTCGGCCCGGAAGTCGGCGCGCACCGCGCCGGAGGCGACCCCTCGGTCGATGAGCTTCTGAGAGCGCCCGTGCAGCCCGGTCTCGACGGCCAGCCGCTCAGCCGCGTCGGGACCGACCACGAGGAAGAGGTGCTGCGTTCCGGCGTCCTGCTCGCAACGCTCGCCGCAGGCGTACATGAGCCCGGCGAAGGCCGCCCAGGGATCCTCGATCTCGAGGGCGGCCGAGGCGTCGTCAGCCATCGCCTCGAAGCGTTCGCGGACCAGCCGTTCCACGAGCGCCTCCTTCGTCGGGAAGTGGCGGTAGAAGGTCCCGACCCCGACCCCCGCACGGGCGGCGATGGCGTCGATCTGGGCCTCGCCCCCGTTCTCGGCGAACTCGACCTGGGCCGCCTCGAGAATCCGCGCACGGTTGCGCTGGGCGTCCGCGCGGAGCGGCCGGGGGGAGTGAGCGGTGTCGACGGAGGGGTGCATCGGTGACCAATCGTGAAGCGGTATTGACAAACGGAACCATAGCTCCGTATGGTGAGTCAGCGCAACCGGAACCATCGCTCACCTTACCCCCAAGGACCCTCATGCCCACGCTCGACACCCCCCGCGAGAAGACGATCGCCCTCGTCCTGCTCGCGATGACCCAGTTCCTGATCGTCGTCGACGCCTCGATCGTGAACGTCGCGCTGCCGACGATCGGCCGCGACCTCGAGTTCAGCCAGGACAACCTGTCCTGGGTCATCAACGCCTACACCCTCTTCTTCGGCGGCTTCCTGCTGCTCGGCGGTCGCCTGGCCGACCTGCTGGGGCGGCGGCGGATGTTCATCGGCGGCCTCGTGCTCTTCTCACTGGCCTCGCTGGCCGGCGGCTTCGCCACCTCTGACGTCGTCCTGATCGTCGCCCGGGCCTTCCAGGGGCTCGGCGCCGCGATCATCGCTCCGGCGGCGCTCTCGATCATCACGACGAACTGGGAGGAGGGCTCCGAGCGGAACAAGGCGCTCGGCGTCTGGGGCGCGGTGGCCGGTGCCGGCGGCGCGGCGGGCGTCCTGCTCGGCGGGATCCTCACCGAGGGCCTCGGCTGGGAGTGGGTCTTGTGGGTCAACGTCCCGATCGGCCTGGCGGTCGCCTTCCTCGCCCCCCGGATCCTGCCGGAGAGTCGCGACGAGGTGGAGGACCGCTCGTTCGACATTCCCGGGGCGGTGATGGTCACCGTCGGCTTGGCGCTGCTCGTCTACTTCATCGTCGACGCCGAGAGCGCCGGCTGGAGCTCCTTCCAGACGCTCGCCGGGATCGCGCTCGCGCTGGCCTTCATCGCGACGTTCCTGTTCATCGAGACGAAGGCGCGCAAGCCGCTCATGCCGCTCTCGACCTTCCGCCTGCAGACGCTGCGGGGCGCGAACGTCGTCGGGCTGCTCGTGGGCATGTCGCTCTTCTCGATGTTCTTCCTGATCTCGCTGTACCTGCAGCAGGTGCTCGGCTTCAGCGCACTCGAAGCGGGCCTGGCCTACCTCCCGCTGTCGGTCGTGATCATCCTCGCGGCGGGGATCGCCTCCCAGCTCGTGACCCGTCTCGGCTTCAAGCCGGTGCTGATCACCGGGATGCTCCTCGTCGCCTCCGGCCTGTTGTGGTTCACGCGGATCTCGGTGGACGGGTCGTTCGCCGCGGACATGCTCGGGCCGTCGCTCTTGGCCGCAGCGGGTCTCGGGTTCTCGTTCGTTCCCGTGACGATCGCCGCGGTGACGGGCACGCGGCCGGACCAGGCGGGCCTCGCCTCCGGCCTGATCAACACCTCCCAGCAGGTCGGGGGCGCGCTCGGCGTGGCGATCCTCGCCTCGATCGCGAGCTCGGTCTCCGGTGGGATCAACCCCCAGGGCCGCCTCGCGCCGGAACAGCTCGAGAAGCTGACCGAGGGCTTCCAGGCCGCCTTCGCGGTCGGCGCCGGCTTCGCGATCCTCGGCGCGATCACGGCGGCGCTGCTCATCTCCTCGAAGGACTCCAAGGAGATGGCCGAGGCTGCGCAGGCGGGCGAGCCGGTCGTGGCCGCCGCCTGAGTCCCGCTCCGGAGCGGCCCGACCGGGTCAGCCGGGAACCTCCCGCCCTTTTCCCCGCCCAGCGAGGACGAGGGCGGGAGGTTCGGGGCACACGACGTTGGGGCTACTCCGTATCGTCGTCGGCGGCCGGCTCCGGCGCGGCGGTGGCCGTGGCGTGCTCGGCGATGAGGTCGACCGCCTGACGCTGGGCGATGTCGTCGGTGAGCTCCTCGAGGCGACCCGCCTTCTTCAGGCGGTCGCGGAG
>JACDAP010000141.1 GCA_013695395.1 Solirubrobacterales bacterium | reverse complement strand
CCTCGACGTTGTAGGAGGCCAGCGCCGTGCCGTAGGCCATGGCGTTGACGAGCACGTCGTGGCTCGCATCGCCTCCGGCGGCCGCGACGTAGCCGACGAAGCCGCCCGCGAAGGAGTCACCCGCGCCGGTCGGGTCGACCACCTGCTCGAGCGGGAAGGCGGGAAGCGCGAACTGCCCCTCCTTCGTGAAGAGCTGGGCGCCGTACTTGCCCTGCTTGGCCACGACGCTCGAGAGGCCCCAGCCGAGCAGCTCCTGCGCGGCCAGCAGCGTGTTCGGCGCTCCGGTCAGCAGCTCGAGCTCCTCGTCGTTGAGGATCAGGCAGTCGACGCTGCGGATCGTCTTCACGAGCGACTGGTGAGCGATGTTGATCCACAGGTCCATCGAGTCCATCGCCACGAAGCGGGCCTTCTTGCACTGCTCGCGGACGTCGCGCTGGAGGTCGGGCTGGATGTTCGCGAGGAAGAGGACGTCGCAATCCGCGGCCGCGGCGGAGACCTTCGGCGCGAAGGTCTCGAACACGTTGAGGTCCGTCTCGAGCGTCTCGCGCTCGTTGAGGTTGGCCGTCGGGTAGACGCCCTTCCAGAAGAACGTCTTGCCGTCGGGGATCACCTCGACGTCGTCGGTGAGCGTCCCGCGGGTGCGCAGGGTGGCGAAGGACGCCTCGTCGAAGTCGCCGCCGACCGGGCCGATGACGCGGACCTCGTCGAAGAACGACGCGGAGAGCGCGAAGTGCGTGGCGGCACCACCCAGCATGCGCTCGCGCTCCCCGGCAGGGGTCTTGACGGCGTCATAGGCGATGGATCCGACCACGGTGAGGGACATGGCGAGGCACCCTAGCCACCCGCGTTCGTACGCTCCCGCTCATGTGGGCGATCCAGATGCGGGAGTTCGGCGGGCCCGAAGTGCTCGAGCACGTCGAGATCGACCGGCCGGTGGCGGGTCAGGGCGAGGTGCTCGTGCGGGTTGCCGCCGCCGGGCTCAACTTCGCCGACACCCACCGACGGGAGAACGCGTACGTCGAGAAGGCCGCGCTCCCGCTGGTCCCGGGCAGCGAGGTCGTCGGTGTGCGGGAGGACACCGGTGAGCGGGTCGTCGCCCTCTGTGGCAGCGGCGGCTACGCCGAGTACGCGACCGCACCCGAGCACCTCTGCTTCCCCGTGCCCGAGGGGGTGGAGGACGCCACCGCGCTCGCGCTGCTGCTCCAAGGGCTCACCGCCTGGCACCTCTATCGGACGCAGGGCCGGGTCGCCGATGGGGAGAGCGTCGTCGTGATCTCCGGTGCGGGCGGCGTGGGCTCGCTCGCCGTCCAGCTCGGGAAGGCGATGGGCGCGGGGCGGGTGATCGCCACGGCCTCGAGCGAGGAGAAGCGTGAGCTCTGCCTCGAGCTCGGCGCGGACGCCGCGATCGACGGCTCCCCCGAGAACCTCAGCGAGCGGCTGCTGGAAGCCAACGGCGGCGCGCCGGTCGATGTCGTCTTCGAGATGGCCGGCGGCGAGGTCTTCGACGCGTGCAAGGGCGCGCTCGCCCCGTTCGGCCGGATGGTCGCCTACGGGATCTCCTCCAAGCAGGTCAACACGGTGCGCACGGGCTCGCTGCTCAAACGCTCTCACTCGGTGATCGGCTTCTGGCTCTTCCACATGCTCGACCGCCCCGCCTGGATGGGTGACGCGCTCGCCGATCTGTTCGCCCGCGCGGGCCGCGGCGAGCTGCGGGTGGTCGTCGGAGGCGTGTGGCCTCTCGCGCGCGCCCGCGAGGCGCAGGAGGCGCTCACGAGCCGGAGGACGCGCGGGAAGCTCGTGCTCGCGGTCGGTGGCTGACGAGCGCCAACTAGCCTGTCAGCCCAGATGACCACGTTCGCTGATCTCCGGCTCTCCAAGACCACGCTCCAGGCGCTCGACGACGTCGGCTACGAGCAGCCCTCCCCGATCCAGGAGCAGGCGATCCCGCCGATGCTCGAGGGCCGCGACGTCATCGGCCAGGCGCAGACCGGCTCGGGCAAGACGGCCGCCTTCGGCCTGCCGATCGTCGAGTACGCCGACCCGGAGCTCAGGGAGGTCCAGGCGCTCGTCCTGACCCCGACGCGCGAGCTCTGCATCCAGGTCACCCAGGCGCTGCGCGCCTACGCCAAGCCCAAGGGCCTCGACGTCGTCGCCGTCTTCGGCGGGGCGCCGATCCGCTCGCAGCAGGCGCAGCTGAAGGAGGGCGGCCACATCGTGGTCGGCACCGTCGGCCGCGTGCTCGACCTCATCTCGCGCCACTCGCTCGTGCTGCACGACTGCCGCTTCGTCGTGCTCGACGAGGCCGACGAGATGCTCGACCTCGGCTTCCTCGAGGACGTCGAGAAGATCCTCTCGCTCACGCCGAACTCGCGGCAGACTGCGCTCTTCTCGGCCACGATGCCGCCGCCGATTCGCAAGCTCGCCGACAACTACCTCTACGACCCCGAGCACGTGAAGGTCGCCGCCGCGCAGCTCACCGTCGACACGGTCGAGCAGTTCCAGCTCGAGGTCAAGCAGGCCGAGAAGGCCGAGCGCCTCGTCGAGGTGCTCGCCGCCGAGAAGCCCGACCAGGCAATCGTCTTCGCCCGCACGAAGATCCGCGTCGACCAGCTCTACAAGAAGCTCAAGGACGGCGGGATGAACGTCAAGGCGCTCCACGGCGACATGAGTCAGGGCGCCCGCGACGGGGTGATGCTCGGCTTCAAGGGCGGACGCGTGCCGGTCCTCGTGGCCACCGACGTCGCCGCCCGCGGCCTCGACATCTCCACCGTCACCCACGTCGTCAACTTCGACGTGCCGATCTCTCCCGACGTCTACGTGCACCGCATCGGGCGCACCGGCCGGATCGGGCGCCAGGGTCGGGCGGTCACCTTCTTCGAGCCCAAGCAGACCAAGGAGCTCGAGGCGATCGAGAAGCACATCTCGACCGAGCTGACCCAGTGGGCTCCCGGCGCGCGCACGAAGGCTTCGCTCGAGGGCGCGACCGCGGGGAGCGAGGACGACAAGGGCTTCAAGGCGGTCGAGATCGCCTCCGAGGCGCCGACCGCGGACGCCGTCCTCGGCGAGGTCGAAACGACCGAGGAGAGCGAGGCGCCGAAGCCGCGCGCCCGCCGCAGCCGCGCCCGGAAGGTGGTCGACACGGACGCCGGGGGCGACTCCGCCGTCACGGAGACCGACTCCGCCATTACGGAGGATCCCGCCGCGACGGAGGCCGACGAGACCCCGGCCGCCGCACCCGACCAGGACGAGGAGGCGCCGCGCCGTCGCCGCTCCCGCCCGCGTCGCCACGCCAAGCCGAACCTCACCCACAGCCCCGACGAGCCCTTCGTGCGGCTGCTGGCCGGGGTCGGTGCGAGCGGCGGCGTGGAGGTCGCCGACCTCGTCTCGGTCGTCACCAAGGTCACCGGCCTCGACGGCGAGGCGGTCCGTGACGTGCAGGTGCTCCAGCACTTCACGCTGCTCTCGGTTCCGGAGGCCGCGGCCGAACAGGTCGTGGCCGACCTCAGCGGCGTCTCGCTCGGCGGAGCGGAACTTCGGGTGGCCCTCGCGCGTTCGTAATGAGAGGTTTCCGGCTAATGAGAGGTTTCCGGCGGATCGCGCCGGCAGATGTGCGACCCTGACGCAGATCGTGGATACACCCGAGACGACATCCGAGACCCCCGAGCGGTCCTGCGCGAGCTGCGGCCACGCGATGGAGCGGCACCAGGACTGGTGCCTGGAGTGCGGCACGGCCGCTCCCGGGCGCCTCGCCGGAGCACGGCCCGGCTGGCGCGCGGTGGGCACGACGCTCGCCCTGACCCTCGTGCTGGTCGGCGGTGCCGGTGCCGCGAGCTACGCCGCGCTCAGCTCGGACGCCAACCGCGAGG